>JBHOSY010000006.1:0-53747 GCA_042584165.1 Bacteroidota bacterium
CGTGTATCTGGTATCACATATCGACCTGATTGACGATACACGATGTACGATTGACGACTTGCGAACTGAAGGTGATTGCTACGCAAAAACCTCGCATATCGCATATCGTGTATCTGGTATCACATATCGACCTGATTGACGAAACACGATGTACGATTGACAACTTGCGAATTGAAGGTGATTTCTACGCAAAAACCTGGCATATCGTATATCGTGTATCGCATATCGAATTGATTCACAATCAATAATCCCTTTAATATTTTTTCTTCCGGTCAATAGGGGTTTTATACTTTTCAGTTGTCATCCTGAAAAATCCTTAGAACCAGAAAGATTGTGAAAACAAAATCCATTCAACTGGGTATAGTCATATGTTGTATAAGCTTCCTCACATCATATGCACAGGAATTAACACAGGTAATTCGCGGGCAGGTTATTGATGCCGAATCACAAAAACCACTTCCTTTTGCCACAATTGTACTAATTACAACCAATCCATTCATAGGAACAGTAGCTGATCCTGATGGGAAGTTCCGGCTGGAGAAAGTGCCTGTGGGAAGACATGATTTAAAGATATCATTTGTAGGTTATGAAATTGAATTGATACCTGAACTTATGGTTTCAACCGGTAAAGAGATTGTGCTTACTGTTAAAATGAAAGAGCAGATCTCCGAAATGGATGGGATTGTAGTTAAGGCTTATACCAGAAAAGATAAACCACTGAATAGTATGTCTACGTTAAGTGCACGTTCTTTCTCAGTAGAAGAAGGTCGACGCTATGCAGGTGGTTTTGATGATCCTGCAAGACTTGCCTCATCGTTTGCAGGAGTTACAACCGGAAACCTTAACAATAACGGCATTATTGTACGGGGAAATGCACCCAAGGGTCTGCTCTGGAGATTGGAAGGTATTGAAATTCCAAATCCAAACCATTTTGCTGGTATGACAGTGTTTGGGGGCGGAGGAATATCGGCACTCAGCGCCCTGGTTCTTGATAATTCCGATTTTTTCACAGGGGCTTTTCCTGCTGAATTTGGGAATGCAATGTCGGGTGTATTTGATATCAGGGTACGTTCCGGTAATAATGAAAAACATGAACATGCCGTCCAGTTAGGTGTAATGGGACTGGATATTTCTTCTGAGGGCCCTTTGGAAAAAGATACAGGGGCTTCTTATTTATTTAATTATCGCTATTCAACATTTGGTTTGATCCGGCCTTTGCTTCCGAAAGAAATAAGGACATCTTTTGCCCCTATTTACCAGGATTTTTGTTTCAAAGCCAAAATACCTACAAAAAGTACAGGTGTATTTTCGATATGGGGACTGGCAGCTGATGATAAACAAACATTTGAAGCAAAGACCGATACTACCCTCTGGGAGCAACTTGAAGACCGTGAATTTGGAGACTTTGTACAACGAATGGGTGCGATTGGATTGAATCACCGGTACATATTTAAAAATGAAGCCTTCCTGAATACTTCCATGGCGCTTACGGGTGATATTACAAGATATACAGGTGGGATATATGACCTTGACATGAATACCTATAATACTGAGTATATGAATGTCGGGAATTACAAATACACCTATACAAGTGTCCTGAATCGAAAGTTCAATGCAAATCATTATAACCGAACAGGATTTATCATTAATAATCTGCATTATAACACAACATTAAAATTCGCTCCTGTATATGATCAGGGTCTTATTAGTGTTGCCAATGAGAAGGGGGCTTCCAATACTCTGCATGTTTTTTCCCAATCTAAATTCAATATATCGAATCGTTTCAGATTGAATACAGGTCTGCACTTCCATTATTTCGATCTCAATAACGAGATTGTATCTGAACCAAGGCTTGGATTAACTTATAATATAGGTATAGCCCAGTCCGTCAGCATTGCATACGGGAAACATTCAAGATTTGAACCATTGCAGATTTATTTTGCTGAAGTAAATAATGGCCTCAGTATCAGAAAACCAAATAAAGATTTAAAAGTAGCAAAATCACATCATCTTGTATTTGCATATGATAAAAGTATAAATCCTAATTTACGTTTGAAAATTGAACCATACGTGCAATTCTTATTTGATGTTCCCGTAATACCTGACAGTAATTATTCGATTTTGAACCTGGAAGCAGACTGGTATGTTAATAAAGAACTTATAAACACAGGTACAGGAGCCAACATAGGTATTGATATGACACTGGAGAGGTTTCTGAAAGATGGTTATTATTATCTGGTGACGGCTTCATTGTTTGATTCAAAATATAAAGGGGATGATGGTATTGAGCACAACTCGTTGTTCAATTCACGATATGTAATTAATGTACTTTTTGGGAAAGAATGGGTACTGGGTGCTCGGAATAACAAAATACTGGGTGTAAATGTACGTGTGAATCTTCTTGGTGGGAAACGGATTACACCTGTGAATAATTATCTGTCGCAAATAAAACAAGAAGTCATATACGACTATACACGACCATTTGAAGATCAACTACCAGGAATCAATTTCGTATATGCTACGGTGAACTATCGAATAAATAGGAAAAACCATTCAAGTATATGGTCGTTGCAAATGAGTAACCTGCTGGCTGCGGATGAGTTTTATGGCTATTATTACAACTATAGAACTAATCAGATTGAACGGAATGAGTTTGCGGTTGTGATTCCAAACTTGAGTTATAAAATAGAATTTTAATATGCGCTTTCGTATCTGTACAGACAATTAAATTCTCTTCACAATTCGAATTCATATCCATGTTATTTCAACTGCTATTGCCATAACATAGTTTCCGATATTAATGACCTGGTACTCACAGAAAGTATAATAGATATACAATTGAGGGAGATCTGAAGAAATCAAAAAGATTTCTTGTTAAATTTAATCCCGATTCAAACTATATATTTTAAAATATCATCAAAGACAACATTATGAAATCACGTAGTATCATATTCTTTTTTCTGGCAGGATTAATGGTATTCGGTTGTACAGAAAAGCAGGAATACAGACCTCCCAATGTAATTCTGTTTTTTTCTGATGAATTGGATCCTGGTTATGTAAGCGCTTATGATGGGCCAATCCCAACTCCGAACATTGACAAACTTGCTTCTGAAGGGATTCGATTTGATAGAGCCTTTGTAACGGCTCCCATGTGTACGCCAAGCCGCTTTTCCTTATTAACAGGTCTTTATCCGGGAAGATGTGATCATCCTCAATTCTTGGATGCATATCCCAGGGAGGATCCCTATACTATTGCGTGGAATACATACCTGACGGAAACAATAGTAACTATTCCAAAGGTATTAAGTAAGCATGGGTATTTTACAGGTATGGTGGGGAAATGGCATATCGGCAGACTTCCGGATGATATTGAAATTCCTGTTTTCAGAGATGATGACGACCTGGATGATCCGGTAATTGATGAAAAGCTTAAAAGTTTGCAGAATATCCATATAGACAGGGTCAGGCAGGAAGGAGGATTCGATTATGCAAAAAGTGTGTTATGGGGGAATTTCGATGGGTTTGCATTGAAGGAATTACGCTTTCATAATTTTCCATGGATTACAAAGGGAGCTCTTGATTTTCTTGATGCAGCAAGTATAAAAGATCAGCCCTTTTTCCTGTACAGCGCTACAACTGCAGTACATGGGCCAGGTCATGTAAATGCTTTTCAACGGGATATTAATTATACCCTTGAAGGGAAAATGCGGGATCTTGATAGTTATAACCTGAACCCCGATTCGATGATGCAGGTATTATCAGGAATTGAGGGAAGAATGAGGCATAAATATGCGGGGATGGCCTGCGTGGATCATCATGTGAAGCTTGTTATTCAGAAACTGGAGTCATTGGGCCTGGATGATAATACAATGGTTATTTTCATGGCTGATCACAATATTGAACCAGGAAAAACAACCTGTTACGAAAAGGGATTGAAAGTTCCTTTGATCGTAAGGTGGCCAGATCGTATACAACCCAATACTATAAGCCAGGTGATGGTACAAAGTCTGGATCTTTTCCCAACAATCCTCAAACTGGCAGGAATTGGATCTCAAGATCTAAAGTTGGACGGTAAGAGTATTGACAGGGTATTAACGGGGGATGGGACTGCCGTGCATAACTATATTTATTCAGAATCCGGATTGATTCGATCGGTTTCTGATGGGAAGTATAAATACATATCTTTCCGTTATCCCAAATCCAGGACTGAACAGATTGAAAAAGGTGAAATTGAATATGCCCCAAATTATATGAATATGGAAAGGCAGGCTCATTCTTCCATCGCGATGGCGAAATATCCGTCATATTTCGATGCTGATCAGTTATTTGACCTGGAAAATGACCCATATGAACAACATAACCTTGCATATGATCCTGAACACCAGGAAATATTAAATAAAATGCAGGAAGTACTACTGAAATATCTATCAGGTTTTAATCATGCGTATCATTTTGGAGATACAGCTATTATGCGAAGTGAGAAATATTCTGAACTGGCTGCTAAATCAAGGGCAATCGGTACGAGTTATATACCCTGGTTACAACGTGATCATGGCAGTATAATCTGGCCACCAGAATAAGATTATATGATCCCGGTTTTTAGATTCTCTGGAAAAGTACCACGTAAGCGTTTGGTGAAGCATGTTCCTTTATTGGGTATTTAAAATCCCTATGCAGGTCTCCGGTATTAATTTGAATTTAAAATAGACAGCGTAATATCACCGGTATACGAGTTAGGCAATTTTAAATTCCTCTGGTAATTTCCCCAGGACAGATCAACGTAATCTGAATGGTTGTTTATATACAGTATCAGATTTTCTCCAATCCGTGCAATCCGGCATGTGATATCTCCGTTTCCTGAGACACAGATAGATTTTGTGGATTGTTGTGAAGACAGTTTGTATTCATAGATATTCTCCTTTGACCCTTTTGATATATTGGTCATTTCTGTATCGATTCTTTCATGTGAGGTACCATTGTAATAGAAACTTTTCGTATCAAATATCCAATCTTTCAATGGCTGTTGCCGATAGCGATTTTGAACTGTCGAGACTAAGGCAACACTACCCCGGGAAGATGATAGTGAAGTCGGAGGATAATAACTCCAGTAACCCTTCCGATTCCATTCAAGTGAATCGAATTGATCAAATAAAATAAATCTGACGCCCAATTCACGGATATATTTATCCGGGACATTTCCAACTGTATATTCAACATTTATAACACCAGTGGCAGATAGATCGATATTAAATTCAACAGCGATGTCATCATCGTAAGTCCCGTTCATTTTCCAGTTGAATGCACCCTCTTTAATGTGATATTGCAGGGAATTCAACTTCCATTCAAGTGAATGATTATCAATATCATTGACAGTGTAAGCAAGTATCTTCCCCTTTGTTCTCAGATTCAAATATGGGCCTGATTGAATCAGGGCAAGTTTATCATCAAGATTATTGATCAAACCTGTTGATTTATCGATACTTAATTTAAAGTGATCGCTTTTCAGGACAATTTTTTGATCAGTGTCTTCAACATCAATTTCACTACTCGCAGCATTCATGTTTAGATTCTCGGCATCTTGGTTATTCCTCGTTAGCCTGTATACATCTAATAAGCGATCCGCCCCATTGATCACTTCTATTACAATATCATTTTCCGGAACCCAGTTAGTAATCGGAACAAGAAGAAATCCTTTTTCTGAGGGTTGTAAATCAGGGGAAGAAATCAGACCATCTTTTCCCTGATACCTGTAGATTAACTTCAATTCATTGATATTTGTATGATTAAAACGGTTATACACCGGGATCTTTAATGGTTGGCCAGGTTTATAATCCGGGAACTCCGTTTGCAAGAACTTGACCGGGGTATAGGCTTTTTTTGTATTCCAGAATTCAGGTTTTTTGCGTCGCCAGGTATCAATGATCCCCCACTCACCATATCCAATCGTATGACCTTCATATGGTTGTGGATTAGTCCCTTTATGAATAATTCCCCACCATTCGTTAAATCCGGAAAGGGTATCAGGCAACATAAATACCTCATCGATCATACCCCAGATGGCCCCACCGAGACTGCTTTCTGATTCATAAGAATAATGCCACATTGAATCAAGACTCATGCCCCAGAAATCACGGATATTCGGATCTTCCTTAACAAGTCTTTTGCAATAACAGGCTACATGGGCCCATTCATCATTCAGTACAGGCAAGTTAAATTCAGTTTCAAACTGATTCAATTGAATTTCATATTGATTCAGGTTACCATTAAATGTCGGATAATGCATGCTGATGATATCATAAACTGTCTGATCTTCCGGCACCAGTCCGGGATAACTGAACATAACCGGCCTGCTTGGATCATTTTCTTTTACCCAGTCATAGGATAACTGGAAATTAGATCCAAATCGATTCTCATTCCCTATAGACCAGATGATCACAGAAGGATGGTTCCGATGATTATCAACCATCTCTGTTAACTGAGATAAATATCTCTCAGCATAGGTGCTGTCGCTTTGGGAATCACTGGGCATATAATCTTCAGTCCTGTGACTTCCAACAAAGCAAACCGCTGTTTCGTCCTCAACATAGATACCATATTTATCACATTGGTCCAGGAAATATTCAGTTGGAGGATAATGAGATGTTCGTATGAAATTCATATTGGCATCCAGCGCCAGTTGTACATCCAGGGAATCATATTCAGGAGTGGATACCCTGCCCAGGGTTGGGTGGATATCATGCCTGCAGGCACCTCGCAGTTTTACTGCCTCACCATTAACCAATAACTTTTTACCGGAAATTTCAATTTCTCTAAATCCAATACGATAATTCTTTTTCCAGATTAAATCATCGCTTTCATAATACGTCACCATCAGGCGATAAAGATCAGGATGTTCTGAATCCCATTTATCAGGATTATTTATCAGGAATTCGATTTCAAAGGATCTATTATCATCCATAATCAAATTGTTGCCTGTTAATGAGATTTCTGATCCTGAATCGTCATATAATTTGAAAACCATATGAGCATTATCACCTTTCAGTCTAAGTTTACCCCGGATTTGTAGTGATGCATTTCTATAATCATCATCAAGGTCAGTCGTGATGAAAACTTGCTCAGGATAGTTCTGAGGATAAGCAGTCAGCCAGACATTGCGAAGGATGCCCCCGATCGGATGTTTGGCATATCCGCTTGCATAGGAAATTTCATCAGCTTTGTCGGTTACTTCAACAAACAGCCAGCTGTCAGTTCCAGCCTGTACATATGGTGTAATATCACATTCCCAGCTGGTAAATCCACCTGAATGATCCCTTATATAATTGCCATCGATCCAAACACGGCAATAACTGTAAACTCCTTCAAACCGTAACTTAATCAGGTCACCATCATAATCGTGAGGGATCCTAATCCTTTTCCTGTAAACGAATGAATCATTGTGTTTGATAGCGAAGCCCTGCATCATCACTTCGCCAGGGACCTGGATATTTTTCCAATTTGTATCAGGCAGGGTGTCAAATGTTGTGTTTATATCCGGATAAAGATTTAATTCCCATTGCCCATTTAATAAAATTCTTGGATTTTCAATACCAGGTATGTAAAGTAATTGATTATCCATTTGGCTGCAACTTCCGAAAAGTATACATAAAGAAAGGAATCCGGTAAATCTGAAATTCATGATCAATCCAAATTTTACGTTCTTAAAAAAAATGTGTTGAAATCTAAGGTAAGCAGAATATATCAATCCATTGATTCATCAATTATATTTGTTACAGGGAATGTGAAGATATAATCATTTTTAAACCTGAGAACTTGGTATCAAGAATCCGGGATTCTTTTTTAATAATTATCAAACTGATGAAACGAATTATAATTCTTTTAATCCTGTTAATAACTTTTATCTCATTCAGCCAGGTAAAGAGTGAAAAGACAAAAAGTGTAACTGTATTCGAAATGGAAGTAATCGATGGGGTCGAATACGGTTATCGAATACCCGCATTGATCGTTTCCAGAACTGGGACATTGCTGGCTTTTGCAGAAAGGCGTGTTGGATTACACGATCATGCTCAGAATGATATTGTATTGAAAAGATCAACAGATAATGGTAATGACTGGGAGAGTATGCAGGTAATCGCCGATATGGGGAAAAAATCATTGAATGACCCTTGTGCTGTTGTTCTGGAATCAGGAAGGATCCTGCTGATGTACCAGATGTTTCCATATGGAATTCATACAATAAATTCAGGTTGGATACAAATGGCTGATAATGGTTATGATGGCCCAAGAAACACTAAAACGTTTATGGTTTATAGTGATGACGATGGGAAGACATGGTCTGATCCAAAAGATATGACCAAAATCATCCGACCTGTTAACAGGATTTCAGTTGGTAGTCCGGGAATTGGTATTCAGTTATCGAGGGGAGATTACAAAGGGCGTATCATTTTTCCATTATATTTTACCAGGAGGCTCAATGAAAGAGTTTGCGACTGGACAAATGCTGTTGGCTGGAGCGATGATGAAGGAGTAACTTGGCAGATCAGTAATGATATTCAGGAAATTGGACATACTGGAAAAGGGAATGAAGCCCAGGTGGTGGAATTGTCAGATGGATCAATCATGTTCATTGCCCGAAACCAGGGAGGATTCTTCAGAAAGTACTCGATCAGCAGGGATGGTGGTAGCACCTGGGAGAATATGCGTGTACATTATGAATTGCCTGGAGTTGCCTGCCAGGGAAGTATATTAAGATACAGTTTTGGAAAAGATGAAGAAAATCTGATTATTCATTCGAATCCTGCAAACCGTTACAGTAGGACTGATGGAACTGTCAGGTTAAGTTATGACGATGGCCAAAGCTGGAAAGTTGGCAGAGAAGTAGCTCCATCAGCATTTTTCGCATACAGCTGCCTTGCGAAACTAAAAGATGATCGGATCGGACTGTTATATGAGACCGATAATTACAGGAAGATTGATTTTATCTCATTTTCACCGGATTGGGTAAAAGCAGAAGACGAAATCAAAACCGCCGATTATTATTCCATTCCAACCATTGATCTGGATAATGATATAAAAAGACAAACCATCGTTGACCGGGAAAAAGGCCAATATCTGGGACACGTAACAACTGTATTACTGGAAGATGGCAAAACCATGATCGCCGTTTATCCAAAAGGGCATGGTAAGGGAGCAATTGTAATGAAACGCAGTTCTGATGGAGGTATAACATGGAGTAACCGACTGCCTACACCCAAATCATGGGAAACATCAAAAGAAGTACCTACGATTTATCGTGTTGTAGATGCGTCCGGCAAAAAGCGATTGATTTTGTTTTCAGGACTCTATCCAACCAGAATGGCAGTATCAGAAGATGATGGAAGAACGTGGAGCGAGTTAAATAAGGTAGGTGACTGGGGTGGGATCGTGGTAATGGGTTGTCTGATTCCTCTGCAAACCGGGGGAGGGCACTATATGGCTCTTTTTCATGATGATAAAAGATTTATGACCCGGGGTGGAATTTTGAAATATAAACGGGATCAGGAGAACCATAATTCCCCCATGATGACATTATTGAAATCTTATTCTTATGATGGCGGACTTTCCTGGTCATATCCGGAAGAGATTTATAAATCCCGGGAAGTTCATTTATGCGAGCCTGGCTTTATCCGATCCCCGGATGGCGAACAAATTGCAGTATTTTTAAGAGAGAATAGCAGACGATCCAATTCACATATTATTTTTTCGAATGACAATGGAATGACATGGACCCAGCACAGGGAGATGCCAAATACATTGAATGGTGACAGGCATACTGCAAAATATACCCCGGATGGACGGATCATAATCGTATTCAGAGATCGCAGTCCTGATCATAAATTCAGACTGAATGAAGCTGTCAATTTGAATGAAGTGAATATGAAGAATCTTGCGGAAAAAGCGGGATATGTGAGCCCAACATATGGTGACTGGGTAGCATGGGTTGGCACCTATGAGGATCTTGTAATGGGTAATGAAGGCCAGTACAGGATTCGCATAAAAGACAATAAAAAGGGTGCTGATACTACATATCCTGGCGTAGAGATATTACCGGATGGAACAATTTCTACGACAACATATGGTCATTGGGAGGAGGGAGAAGAACCCTATATACTGAATGTCAGATTCAAGCTTGAGGAAATTGATGAATTAGCCACAAAACAGAAAAAATAATTCAGAAAATCAAATGAATAGAATTAATGGATTTATAACTGCCCCTTTCACTCCCATGAAGGACAATGGAAGTCTGAACCTTCCCAAAATAAAGGAATATGCAGAATTAGTAATTAGAAATGGTATGGATGGCGTTTTCGTTTGTGGAAGTTCCGGGGAAGGGGCTCTGCTCACTAATGAAGAAAGAATATCCGTTGCTGAAGAGTGGATGAATGTGGCGGGAGATAGATTAAAGGTTATAGTGCATACAGGTGGTACCAACTTAATTTATCAGCAAAAACTGGCCAGACATGCACAGGATATTGGAGCATTTGCAATTTCTTCCATGGCACCCGCCTTTCTTCCTCCCAATCGGAATGATGAACTAGTGGCTTATTGCAAAATCATAGCAAGATCAGCCCCTGAACTCCCATTTTACTATTATCATATTCCTTCCCTCAATTATTTCAAACCATCTGTAATTGATCTCCTGGAATCCGCCGATATAGAGATCCCCAATTTCGCAGGCGTTAAATATACACATGATAATATGATGGAGTATCATCAGTGTTTGCAGGTAGCTGAAGGAAAATTTGAGATGCTATATGGTAGGGACGAGTCCTTACTTGGAGCACTTTCATTTGGGGCAAAATCCGGAGTAGGAGGAACATATAATCATTGTTTTGGCTTATACAGAGATTTGGTAAAATCCTTCGAGAAAAATGATCTTGAAAGATGTCGTGATCTTCAGCATAAATCACATCTTTTCATCGATATTCTAATTGAATATCGTGGTAATATAATATGTGGTAAACGAATAATGAAGTTTCTGGGCCTGGATTGTGGCCCAAACAGGTTGCCATTACAGACAATTTCTGATGATGAGGAAAGAGTGATAAAGAATAAGTTGGATGAAATTGAGTTTTTTAATTTTTGTAATAAATAAAAATCTTTGAGCACTGAGAGCAGGTAATATAATGAAACCAGGGAGAAACACAGGTAATTTTATTTTCAAACTGATTTTGTCGATATTAATCCTGTTCCTGAACGCTGAACTATCAAAGAGTAAACCAGTTAGTGAACATATCAATTACCGGATTGACTGGAAAGAACTTCCTCTCTTGCCTCCCAATCCAGGTAAATCCCATCAACCGGGAGTATCCGCACCCTTTGCCGGTATTTCCAATGATGCTTTGATTGTTGCAGGTGGCTGTAATTTCCCTGATAATCCTGTTTATACCGGTGGTATTAAGGAATACTACAGTGATGTATTCGTACTTGAAAAAACTTCCGAAGGATTCAGTTGGTATGATGGATTTAACCTTCCACATACTGTTGCATATGGCGCTTCAGTATCCACTGAATTTGGATTAGTATGTATCGGTGGAAGTAATTCCAATGGCGATCATAAAGTAGTGCTTCTTCTCAGTTGGGATCCTGAAGCAATGAAAGTAAATGTTCAATCATGGCCCGAACTTCCTTATGGGATGTCACAGATGGTTGCTGTGAAAGTTGGGAATTTGATCTATGTAGCGGCAGGACAGGTAGAAGGTCAACCAGCCAATAGGTTTTTAAGTCTTGATCTAAGTCTGGTTGGAAAGGATGAATTCGGCTGGAAAGAACTCCCGGACTTTCCGGGCCCTCCCCGGCTTCAACCTGTGGGCGTTGCTCAAAACAGTGCTGAAGAACAGCGATTCTTTCTCATCAGTGGATCCAGTTATTCTGAGAATAAAGCAGAACCGGATATCATGACGGATGGGCTGCAATATAATCCAAGAACTGGGGAGTGGACTAAAGTCAGTGAAACTGATTTGGGAAATGGTCAAAAGTACTCACTTCATGGGGCAGGAGGTATTCCTGTTGGAGCCCATCACATTCTTTTCATTGGTGGGGTGAATCATGATATTTTTCGCAATGCCTGGAAACGGGAAAGACTGATAAATAATGCCAATGAAAACGGTGATATTAAAGAATATGAATCCCTTTCAAAAGAGAAATACAATTATCTCACTCAGGAACCGAAATGGTATAAGTTTAATAAGGAGATCATAGTCTATCACACCATAACAGATTCATGGTCAGCACCGGATATCTATCCTTATCCCGGTCCGGCCGGAGCGCCATTGGTTAAATGGAACAATAATTGGGTAGTAGTAAATGGTGAGTTGAAACCTGGAGTGCGATCTAACAGATTGTTTCTTGGGACACTGGTATCAATGCCGGAATTTGGCGTACTGAATTGGATTCTGCTAATATCATACCTGGCAGGAATGTTGTACCTGGGTTTCTTTTTTATGAAGAGGGAATCAAGCACCGAGGATTTCTTTAAGGGAGGAGGCCGGGTTCCATGGTGGGCTGCAGGTATGAGCATTTTTGCTACCATGTTGAGTGCCATAACATTTATGGCTATTCCGGCAAAGACTTTCGCCACTGACTGGAAATATTTTCCGATGGCCATTGCAATTTTCATATTGGCTTTCCCGGTAGTGAAATATTATCTTCCGTTTTTCAGAAGATTAAAAGTCACTACAGCATATGAATATCTTGAGGTTAGATTTAATGCACTTACCCGGGTTTTGGGTAGCGTACTCTTCATTGTTTTTATGGTAGCGCGAACAGCATTGGTGTTATTCCTTCCATCGCTGGCGTTAACAACTGTGACTGGGATAGATATTTATTTCTGTATTATTTTAATGGGGCTTGTTACCATCATTTATTGTACAATGGGAGGTGTGGAGGCAGTGATCTGGGGAGACGTCATACAAGGTTTTGTATTACTGGGAGGTGCCTTGCTGGCAGTTGTATTCCTGATCAATGGAATCGATGGTGGCTGGCCGAAATTAATTGAAATCTCAACCAGTTATGATAAACTAAGAATATTCGATTTTGCATTTGATTTCACACAAGCGACATTCTGGATCGTAATGTTGGGAGGTCTGGCAAATAATCTGATTTCCTATACCAGTGACCAGGCAGTTATACAGCGATACCTTACAACGAAAGATGAGAAGTCTGCCGGGAAAGGAATATTGTTGAATGGTGTTTTGAGTATTGTGGTTTCTGTTGTATTTTATTTCATTGGAACTGCCCTATTCGCATTCTATAAGACAAATCCTGGAGAGTTAAATATTTCCATGGAGAATCCGGACAGCATATTCCCTTATTTTATCATGACCAGGTTACCAATTGGAATAGTTGGTCTATTGATTGCTGCCATATTCGCTGCCACCATGTCGACGGTTTCCTCAAGTATAAATTCTCTATCCACAGCATTTACTACTGATATTTATCAAAAACTGGTTTCTGGCATGAGCGATAAACACTATCTGAGAATAGCCCGTGTTTCCGGAATAATTCTTGGAGGATTGGGTGTCGTTTTTGCATTACTGATGGTAATGTGGAATATATTATCCCTGTTCGATTTTTTCAATTATATCCTTGGATTACTGGCAAGTGGATTGGGCGGATTATTTATTATGGGGATTTTTATACCCAGAATCAGGGGGAAATCAGCCTTAATTGGATTTGTAGGAGGATTTCCATCAGTTCTTATTATGAGCCTGGTTACAAATATCCATTTTTTAATATATGGATTTACAGGAATTTTGAGTACAGTGATAATTGGATATATTGCAAGTATGATAATTACTGATGATGAGAAACCTCTGGCAGGACTGACAATTGATTCTTTAAAATCTGAAAAATAAAACCATGTCCAAATTGAATGATCTAGAAAAATATATTTCTGTATATCGTGATGATTTACTTGATGATATTATTCCCTTCTGGCTGAAACACTGTATCGATAATAAGTACGGAGGGTTCAATTTTTGCCTTGACAGGGATGGTGCCATCATTGATACCGACAAAGGGGTCTGGCAGCAGGGACGTTTTACCTGGATGCTGGCAACTTTATACAATGAAGTCCAACAGAAAGATGAATGGTTGAACCTGGCCATTCACGGAGCGGATTTTATGGAGAAACACTGCATCGATTCAGACGGCAGGATGTTCTTTCTGGTAGATCAGGTTGGGAACCCTATCAGGAAAAGGCGGTATGTTTTTTCTGAAACTTTTGCATGTATAGCATATGCAGCTTTGTTTAAAGCTACAGGAGAAAGAAAATATGAAGATTTAGCCCGCGAGCTTTTTAATGTATTCATAAAATACTCCACTCAGGAGGGATTGATCCCGCCTAAATTCACGGATCACAGGAAAGTAAAAGGGATGGGACATCCTATGATCGGTATCGCGACTGCTCAGGAATTGAGAAAAAACCTCGATAATGATTCATTTACAGCCTATATCGACAAATGGATTGATGAAATCAGAACAGATTTCATGAATCACGAATTCAAGGCAGTGATGGAAACCGTGAGCCCTGATGGTGAAATGTTAGATCATTTTGATGGGAGAACTCTGAATCCCGGCCATGCCATTGAAGGCGCCTGGTTTATACTTGAGGAGGCAAAATTCAGGGGAAATGATCCCGACCTGATCGAAATGGGAACTACCATGCTGGATTGGATGTGGGAGATTGGCTGGGATAAGGAATATGGTGGGATATTTTATTTCCGGGATGTGAAAGGACTTCCAGTGCAGGAATACTGGCATGATATGAAATTCTGGTGGCCACAAAATGAAGTCATCATAGCTACACTTATGGCTTATGCATTGACACGAGATGATAAGTATGCGAAATGGCATGAAATGATCCATCAATGGACCTTTGATAAATTCCCCGATCCTGAATATGGCGAGTGGTTCGGCTACCTCCACCGTGATGGTAGAATTTCAAGTACCTTGAAAGGGAATATATGGAAAGGGCCTTTCCATATTCCCCGTATGTATCTGAAGGCCTGGAAAATACTGGAAGAGATTAAAATGAATTTTTGAGAAGTAATTTTATCCGTTTATAAACTTTGATCATAATACAAAAATCTCTGTTTATCCCTATTTTTGCATTTTAAATTTCAGAGCCCATGTTATTAAGCGAACAGGAAATTCAAAGGAGGAAAGACAGAGAGGAATTGGAAAAGCTTGAGATCAATCCCTATCCGTCGGAGACCTTCTTGGTAAACGTTACTGCTGAGGATATAAAGGAAAATTACGAGCGCAATAAACTCGATTATAAAGATATCAGCATCGCAGGACGGTTGATGAGTCGCAGAATTATGGGTTCGGCATCCTTCGCAGAAATTCAGGATTCAACCGGAAGAATTCAGGTTTACTTGAGAAGAGATGACATTTGTGAAGGAGAAAATAAAACACTTTACAATACTGTATTCAAGAAATTGTTAGGTATTGGTGATTTTATAGGGGTAAAAGGATTCGTGTTTACCACCCAGACCGGTGAGATTTCTATTCATGTAAATGAAATGACTCTTCTTTCAAAATCTTTGAAACCTCTTCCCATAGTGAAAGAAGTCACCGATGAAGATGGAAATGTGACTACCTATGATGCTTTCACTGATTCAGAACAACGTTATCGCCAGCGATATGTGGATCTGGTAGTTAATCCCGAAGTGAGAGATACATTCATTAAAAGAACGAAACTAATTAACTCGATCAGGGAATTCCTTAGTAGTAAGGGATATCTGGAAGTTGAAACACCAGTGTTGCAGCCCATTTATGGAGGAGCGGCTGCGAAGCCTTTTACTACACATCATAATAAGCTCGATATGACTTTATATCTGCGGATAGCAAATGAGCTTTACCTTAAGCGTCTTATTGTCGGAGGGTATGATGGAGTTTATGAGTTTTCAAAAGACTTCAGAAATGAGGGGATGTCCAGATTTCATAATCCGGAGTTCACCATGATTGAATTATATGTAGCTTATAAAGACTACCTGTGGATGATGGAAATGGTAGAAGAAATGGTTGAAAAAACGGCACTTGACCTCCATGGAACCACAGTTGTAAAGGTTGGGGATCAGGAAATTGATTTTCAGCGTCCGTGGAAACGATATACCATGTTTGAGGCTATTGAGCATTATACAGGTGTAGATATATCTACAATGGATGAAGATGCATTGAAGGAAACAGCTACCAGTTTGGGTGTTGAAATTGATGAATCCATGGGTAAGGGAAAATTGATTGATGAGATCTTCGGGGAGAAATGTGAACCTCATCTGATCCAGCCAACATTTATAATGGATTATCCAATAGAGATGTCTCCCCTGGCTAAAAAGCATCGGAAACAGAATGGACTTGTTGAAAGGTTTGAGATGATATGCAATGGCAAAGAAATCTGTAATGCTTTTTCTGAGTTGAATGATCCTCTCGATCAAAGACAGCGATTTGAAGATCAGAAAGAATTGGGTAAACGGGGAGATGAAGAAGCTATGGTACTTGATGAAGACTTTTTGAGGGCACTGGAATATGGAATGCCTCCTACAGCAGGATTGGGAGTTGGGATCGATCGGCTAACCATGATCATGACCGATCAGCCATCTATCCAGGACGTGATATTCTTTCCGCAGATGAAACCTGAGCAAAAACCACAAATCGCAAGTGAAAAAGACTTCGAAAATGCAGGTGTGAGAGAAGAGTTGGTTCCCATCCTTCAGAATATTGGTATTTTAACGATTGACCAACTCAAAGAAGCCAATCCCAACAAGCTATTTAACGATGTTTGTGGAACCCGTAAGAAGATGAAGCTAAAGGATGTTGAGAATCCTACCCTTGAGGAGGTGAAGAGTTGGATTGGTAGCTGAGAGTATAGGATGCAGAGGCCTCTGAGGTGACACGGAGAGCACTGAGCGAGTTAGTCCAGGAATATTTTGTAATTCAACATCAATTCGTGACCTATGTGCCTACTCCGGGTCCTCCGTGTCTTTTTTTATCTTTTTACTTCCTGCGTATAGTTCATATTCAAGGAGCCGGCATTCAATATTACCATTCATAAATGGAATTTTCCGCGAGGTTCGCAATCCGACATTTTTAGCCAGCTTCTGGTTACCTGTAAAGATGTATCCCGTATATCCAGAACATCTATTCTTAAAAAAATCTCCAACTTCACGGTACGTATCTGTAAGATTTTCCACTTCTCCCATCCGTTCACCATATTCAGGGTTCATGATTACAATCCCTTTTCCATCAGGAATTTCAGTTTCCGTAAATGAACAAGGTTTAAAAGTAATCAGATGCTCAATCCCTGCTTCCTCTGCATTCAGTCTGGAAGCCTCTATCGCTCTCCTGCTTATATCAGTGGCAATAATTTTAAAAGTCAAATTATCCGGAATTTTTGATTCATAATATGACTTAATCTTATGCCAGGCGACATCATCAAAATTCCTGAGATGCATGAATGAGTAATTCGATCTGTACTGGCCCGGAAATATTCCGGAACCAATCAGGGCTGCCTCAATGGCCAATGTACCGCTTCCACACATGGGATTAATGAAGTGAGATACACCATCCCACCTGGTTTCCTGAATTACTGCCACGGCAAGGGATTCCATCATTGGGGCTTTCCACGGATTCATCCGGTAGCCATGTCTTGAAAGACTGTTTCCAGTTGTATCCAGAAACACCTCGCAGTTCCCTTCATCCCAGTGATAAAATACTGAGCATTTATCCTTACTGCTACCCGAATCAGGTCTGCTACCATATTTTTCATTGAATCTATCAGCAATGGCATCTTTGACCACCAGATTTGCATATCGGGTATCCCGTATTTGTGGATGGTTGACCGAGGAAGCAATTGTGAAATAACCATTTACGGGAATATATTTCTCCCAATCGATATTTTTAACATTTCGGGTTAGTTGACGAACATTTGAAGCCTTGAACTGACCAATCCGGAAAAGAACCCGGTGTGCAGTCCTTAATACATAGTTCAACTTATACGTGTCCTGAATACTGCCCCTGGTTTCAATATTATACGTGTTGATCCCTGCTACTTTGAAACCATGCGATTCTACTTCACGAGCTATGATATTGCCAGTAAACTTTGCACAGGTAATGAGGATTGTATTTTGAAGTTTATTTACCAAGGAGTTAAAGGAAGACAATTTTCAGGACATCTTCAAGATTTCTTCATGCGTCGCATTTCGACATACTTTTGTTCAAAGCCAAGGTCTTCGTATAATTTGATGGCCGGATTGTTATGTTTAACATGCAGAGCCATATCTCCATGTGAATATTCCAGTGCTTTAGATAATAGCTTTCTACCGATGCCCTTTTTCCTGTGCTTATGATGGACAGCAATATAAACAAGCAGGTTTTCAGGTACATAATCCTCCATGTTTGTATGGTTGACAACCACTGCGCCAAGAATCTTATTTTTTTCGGTAGCGAAAAGAACAAATCCCCCCTGATGCCGATATGGGCTCAAAGCATAATCAAGACATTTATGAATACTTGCCAGTTCATCAGAACTTTCTTCAAGATTCTTATATAGAAAGTCAGCTATTTTATCCTTGATGATCAAAGAAGCATTATCTACGGAGGTCAACACCTGAATTTCCATGATTCTCCCTGGTAATAAAGGTCCCTGAAACTAATTAACCAAAAATCATATGAATGATACGGAAATTCTTATTCAAAAAAAAGGATCCATTATTAACCTGATTTTTTCTGGGGAAAGCATTTTAACATGGATCACGAGGTGTAAACAGTTTATGTAAATTACGCTCCAGTAAATTTCACACTGTAATATTATATTTTTTATTTCTTGGAAAGAGGATAAAGAAAGTATCTTCATCCACTGAATATTCTTTTGGGTTTTTTAATTTATGCCCGGGAACATTGTAAAAATTCATATTAAAAAATACATTTGTTTACACAATATTTTTTAATAGAAATTAATTGCATTTCAACCTTTATTTTTAAAAATATTACTCATGAGTAGTTTTTTAGGCACCTCAGTTACTAAGAAAGTTATAATGGCCCTTGCCGGCCTTTTTTTAATCACTTTTTTAGTGGTCCATCTGGGAATTAACTTATTACTGTTATGTGATGATCCCACTCCATATAGTATAGCAGCTCATTTTATGGCATCTAATCTGGTCATAAAAGTTTTTGAGATTGTTTTGATGGGAGGATTTCTAATTCATATATTGTGGGGTGTTGTCCTTCAAATACAGAACTGGCTGGCAAGACCAATCCGATATAAGGTAACTGCTAACACTCAGACTTCGTTTTTTTCAAAATACATGATTTATACAGGAGTGATCATTTTAATCTTCCTTATCATACATTTTGTGAATTTTTATTTTATAAAACTTGGACTGATTGAAGGTGATCATGAAAATTTTTACGGCATGGCCTATGAACTATTTAAGATCCCGGGCTATCTGATCTTTTACCTCGCGTCCTTTGTATTATTAGCCTTTCATTTGCACCATGCATTTCAATCGGCATTTCAGACACTTGGATTAAATCATGAAAAATATACACCGGTAATAAAAATATTAGGATTGATATACTCGATTATAGTTCCAGCCGGGTTTGCGATCATTCCGATAATAATATACTTTTTTAAATAAGAAGGAATTCGAAACTATTCTATATCATGACAAAATTAAATGCCAAAATCCCTGAAGGCCCATTGGTTGAAAAATGGACAAAATTTAAGGCAAACGCTAAACTGGTTAATCCTGCTAACAAGAAGAAACTGGAAGTAATCGTTGTTGGGACAGGTCTTGCAGGTGCAGGTGCAGCTTCAGCCCTGGGAGAGCTGGGTTATCATGTTAAGAATTTCTGTTATCAGGATACACCACGGAGGGCGCATTCTGTGGCTGCACAGGGAGGTATAAATGCTGCCAAGAATTATAAGAATGATGGAGATAGCATATACAGGTTGTTTTATGATATGATAAAAGGAGGGGACTTCAGAGCTCGTGAGGCCAATGTGTACCGGGCTGCCGAAGTAAGTAATGATGTTATTGACCATTTTACTGCTCTTGGAGTACCCTTTGCAAGGGATTATGGAGGGAATCTTGATAATCGTTCATTTGGAGGTGTTCAGGTATCAAGAACATTTTATGCAAAAGGACAAACCGGACAACAATGTCTTCTGGGCACATATTCATCTTTGAATCGTCAAATTAAAAAAGGATCGGTCACTATGTATCCTCGCAGGGAAATGTTGGATGTAGTGATCATTGAAGGCAAGGCAAGGGGTATTATAACGCGTAATTTAATCACCGGGGAGATTGAAAAGCATGGTGCCCATGCTGTGGTTCTTGCAACAGGTGGATATGGAACGATTTATTATCTTTCGACCCTTGCTGTGAATTCCAATCCTTCTGCTGCATGGAAAGCACATAAGAAAGGGGCTTTTTTTGCAAATCCCAGCTTTGTACAGATCCATCCTACGAGCATTCCCCAGTTAAATGAATACCAGGCAAAACTCACATTAATGTCGGAATCCCTTAGAAATGATGGACGAATCTGGGTGCCCAAGGGAAAAGGCGATAAACGTCATGCCAATGATATTCCGGACGAAGAAAGGGATTATTACCTGGAAAGAAGATATCCGGCATTCGGTAATCTTGTTCCCAGGGATGTAGCTTCTCGGGCTGCTAAAGAACGGTGTGATGCAGGTTATGGAGTTGGTGATACTGGTTTGGCAGTTAATCTTGATTTCAGGGATGCAATTAATAATCAGGGCAAAAAAGCCATTGAAGGGAAATATGGGAACTTATTCGAAATGTATGAGACGATCACAGGGCTCAATCCGTATGAAGAACCCATGCGAATATACCCGGCAGGGCACTATACGATGGGAGGTCTATGGGTTGATTACAATTTAATGACCACCATTCCGGGATTATATGCTGTTGGAGAAGCCAACTTTTCTGACCATGGCGCTAACCGTCTTGGGGCCAGCTCACTGATGCAAGCCTCGGGGGATGGTTATTTCATCCTTCCCTATACAGTTGGTGATTACCTGGCTGATGAAATCAGGACACCAGTAATATCTACAGATCAAAAAGAATTTGACGAGGCAGAAAAGGAGGTAAAGGAGCGCATTGAAAAGCTTCTTTCAATAAACGGGAACCAGACTGCGACGTCTTTCCATAGAAAGCTGGGGAAAATCATGTGGGATTATTGTGGAATGACCCGAAATGAAGAAGGTTTGAAAAAAGCAGAACAAATGTTAAAAGAACTGAAAGAGGAATTTTGGAAGGATCTTAAAATACCTGGTGAGAATAATGATTTAAACCAGGAGCTCGAAAAGGCTGGGAGAGTTGCTGATTATTTTGAATTAGCAAGCCTGATGGTAACCGATGCACTGAACAGGACGGAATCCTGTGGAGCCCATTTCAGAGAAGAGAGCCAGACTCCGGATGGGGAGGCCAGACGTGACGACGCAAATTTCTCCTATGTTGCTGGATGGGAATATAAAGGAGAGGATAATTCCAGTCAATTGCATAAAGAAGCTCTTGTATTTGAGGATGTAGAGGTAAAAGAAAGAAGCTATAAGTAGAAATTTTTAAGAACAGAATATTAACTACGTACAAAAAATATTAACTGATGAAGGTTAAGCTAAAAATATGGCGGCAAAAAAATGCCGAGGCCAAAGGTGGATTTGTGAATTATGAACTGGATGAAGTATCTCCTGAAATGTCATTCCTTGAAATGCTGGATGCTTTGAACAAAAAATTGATTTTGTCCGGAGACGATCCTGTGGCATTTGACCATGACTGTCGGGAAGGAATTTGCGGTGCGTGTGGTATGGTAATTAATGGTTACCCACATGGACCGGTTAAGGGAATCACAACCTGCCATGTGTCAATGCGCATATTCGATGATGGGGATACTATAGTAGTGGAACCATGGAGGGCAAAAGCATTTCCGGTTATTAAAGACCTCATTGTTGATCGGACAGCTTTCGATGAAATTCAAATCGCCGGTGGTTTTATATCAACCAATATCAGCTCTGCTCCGGATTCTCATGCAATACCTGTTGTAAAGGAAGACTCAGACAAGGCTTTCGATGCTGCTATTTGCATTGGTTGTGGCGCATGTGTAGCTGCTTGTAAAAATGCTTCAGCAATGTTGTTTGTATCAGCTAAAGTATCTCAGTATGCGCTTTTACCTCAAGGAAAGATTGAAGCTAAGGAAAGAGTTCAAGCTATGATCAACAAAATGGATGAAGTGGGATTTGGGAACTGTACCAATACCGGGGCTTGTGAAGCGGAGTGCCCTAAAGAGATATCAATTGTTAATATTGCCAGACTCAACCGTGAATTTTATAGCGCAAAACTCTGTTAATATCTATTCAGCGTAATTCAGGAAAATGCACTGAACAGGTATCTTTTCATAAAATACTACCAGGTACACTGATTACCTGATGTTTAAATCTCATTTTTTCTAAATTTGTATAGATTATGTATGTCATATTCTGCACAAAAGTTACAACCAATTGATTGTTTCATTTGTTTTAATAATACCTTTGGTATTCTATCGTTACAAAGGATAGTGGGTTATAGGATTTATTGAAGTTGATGTATAAGAAAGTCTTAGTTTTTCTCTTCTTGGTTTTACTGCTCAATTCAAATTTCAGAGCATTTGCCACGCACATCAGGGCAGGGGAAATCACTGCTGAATTGATTGATTGTACGGCTAACCTGTATCGATTTACTATTACAGGGTATACTGATACTGGTTCAACGGTTAAATTTGGAGGAGGTGAAATAAATTTTGGCGATGGATCACCAATTGAAAATTTCAATACCAGCGAATATGATTTTCAACAAATTCTTGATCCCGAAAATGAAATAGCAGTTACTATTTTTATTAAGGAACATGCGTTTCCTGCCCCTGGGGTATATACAATAACATTCAGAGAATTTAACAGGAATGCTAATATTTCTAACATGGATAATTCTGTGAATACACCCTTTTACATTGAAACACAGATTATCATAGATCCATTCTTTGGATGTAATAATACCCCGGTTCTATTGAATCCTCCGATTGACCAGGGATGTATTGGTAATGGATTTTATCATAATGCCGGAGCATGGGATTTTGATGGTGATAGCCTCGCATATGAGATTGTTATTCCAAAGCAGGACAGAGATGTATCCGTTGCCAACTATAAACTTCCGCATATTTATGACATGGAAAATACTTCTAATGTGACTAATGAGGATAAAACAGGACCTCCCACATATACCCTTGATGAGCTGACTGGTGATTTGATATGGGATGCCCCTGGGATGGAAGGAGAGTATAATATTGCCTTTAAAATACACGAATATCGATATCTCGAAGACGTTGATAAGTGGGTACACATGGGTTTTGTTACCAGGGATATGCAGATAATTATCCATGATTGTGAAAATGTGAGACCTGAACTTGAGCTACCACCAGATACCTGTGTTGTGGCAGGTACTATACTGGAGGCTGATATAACTGCAACTGATGTGGATTTTCATCGAATCACCATTTCATCATTTGGAGGACCTTATGAATTAATCTCGTCGCCTGCTTCCTATACCCCGCAACCCGAAGATCCGGTAAATCCTCAGTATCCACCTGCGTCTGTACGATTCTCCTGGGAGACAAATTGTTCTCACGTAAGATCAATGGCCTACCAGGTTACATTTAAAGCCAAAGATTTTCCTCCTGGAAATTTAGTAGGGCCATCACTGGTGGATTTTAAAACCTGGAATGTAACTGTAATTGGTCCTCCGCCTGAGGGGCTGATTGCAGAAACCCGACCCAGACGAAAGATACAACTTAACTGGGATTCGTATGAATGTGAACCGAATATCAGCAAAATGCAGGTCTGGCGACGCGTAGATAGCTATGATTTTGAACCGGAACATTGCGAGACCGGTTTGCCATCTTATGCCGGGTATGAACTGATCGCTGAAGTAGATGGGGATATAACCAGCTATCTTGACAGTAACAGTGGTGCGAGATTGGATTATGGTGCAACATATTGTTACCGCCTCGTAGCTATATTTATGCTTCCTGGTGGCGGTGAAAGTATCGTATCATCTGAAACCTGTGCAACCATAGAAGAAGATGAGGATAGGTTTGGACCGGTTATCACAAAAGCTAGTGTAACAAACACAGATGAAAATAATGGTGTTATTGACTTGGAATGGTATTCACCATATGAAGTTGATCAAGCCGTATTTCCACCACCATACACCTATAAAATCTACAGGGCAGACAATATTGATGGGAACCAATATGCTGGCCCTATTGGTACAATCACTGACACCGTATATACAGATTCAGGACTTAATACACTGGATAGGGGATATCGGTATCGCATCATAGCATATGATAACGGATTAAATGTAGTGGATACTTCTGCGAAGGCTTCCTCGGTTTGGCTGGATATATTTCCACAAATTGGATCAATTGAGTTGACTTGGAAGGCAAATGTACCGTGGTCTAACAACATCCAGAATTACCCATATCATTATATATATCGTGATAATATGGTTTCGGGTAATCCGGATGTACTCGTATTGTTTGATAGCGTTGATGTTAATTTAAATGGTTTTATCTTTATGGATGATGGTAGTACAGTTGGAGAAGAGCTTGATCAGGACACAGAGTATTGCTACTATGTTACTACCCGGGGATCATATGGGAATGATTCTATCTATGAACCATTAATCAATCATTCACAAATCATCTGTGCTCAACCATATGATTCCATTCCACCATGTGGAACTATTACGATTGATACCACAATTACAAGTGAAGATCAATGTATAGAAATGCTTGAAAACAAATCATGTAATTTCAATGATTTCTTCCATATTATTGAATGGGGATTCGATGAGGAGGGGAACAATTGTGAAGGGAATCCTGATTTACGAGGTTTCGAAATCTGGTTCTCTGAGAATTGCATAGAGGAGGAATATGTTCTGATAGATGAAGTTAGAGATGATACTTACGTGCATGAGAACTTAAATTCATTCAAGGGATGTTATAGAATTCGAGCCATTGACAGATCAGGGAATGAAGGAGAATTTTCTAATACGATATTTTTTGATAATTGCCCTAATTATCACTTACCAAATGTATTTACACCAAATAAAGATGATGTTAATGATTTATTCCATGCTTTTAACTATCCATATGAGCTGTGTCCCAGGTTTGTGAAATCAGTTAATTTCCGTGTTTATAACCGATGGGGAAAGGAAATTTATAATGACAACAGTGCGTTTGAAGATTCCATATACATCAATTGGGATGGCCGCTCAAATGAAGGGAAACCATTGCCAACTGGCATCTATTATTATGTGGCAAAAGTAGAATTCGATATGATCGATCCGGATCTCGAATACCAGGAGTTTACTGGCTGGGTTCATATTCTGCGGTAATTTCGGAAAATTAAGGAATTATATTTTTTACTGGTTATTGCAAGCTGTATTCGGGTATCATACAATGGTTATCCAGGCTGGAAAAACAAATTGCTATGTTTTACTGCACTTGATTCAATATCAAAAGAGTGTGCTTCTCTGAAATTCCTGGAATCTACTGATAAAAACACTATCTTATTTTATTGCCAGGGCAAATTATATGATCGCAGCGATGCTGTGCTTCTGATTTTTAAAGTTCTTGGACGACCCTGGTCTCTTTTTTTACATATTTTACTTTTTACCACGATCCATGAGGGATTGGATATATGATATCGTAGCAAATAATGGATAAATCTGGTTTGGAAGGAGTAAAGGATGTATAATCCCTGCCAGAGAAAATCTCAACAGATTTTTTAACTGATGGGGTAAATCAACCGATTCAAAGTATAATTTTAAACATGGCCAACTGTAAAATTCCTTAAAATAGATTAAATGTAATTTATTGATGGAGAATATTTAGCTTTACATTCTCAAACAAACGAATTAAATATAATGATTGCATATATTTTCCCAGGCCAGGGAGCCCAGTTTCCTGGAATGGGTAAAGATGTTTACGAACAATCCGAGAAGGCCCGTATCCTGTTTGAATCAGCTAACCAGGTGCTGGGCTTCAGGATCACAGACATAATGTTTGAGGGATCTGCAGAAGAATTAAAGCAGACCAAGGTTACACAACCGGCTATTTTTCTTCATTCAGTAATTCTTGCATTGGTCAATGAGAATGTCCATTCGGATATGGTAGCCGGACATTCACTTGGAGAGTTTTCAGCCCTGGTGGTAAACAAAGTTCTCACTTTTGAAGATGGCCTGAAGTTGGTGGCAAAAAGGGCTGATGCTATGCAAAAGGCCTGTGAGATCAATCCATCAACAATGGCTGCGATTATAGGAATGGAGGATGAAAAAGTACTTGCCATATGTGCAGGCATTGATGATATTGTTGTACCGGCAAATTACAATTGCCCGGGTCAACTTGTTATTTCAGGTTCCAATGAAGGAGTACAACTGGCATGTGAAAAACTCAGGGACGCCGGTGCAAAAAGAGCACTACCTCTACAAGTTGGTGGGGCATTTCATTCACCATTAATGGAACCTGCAAGAGAAGAATTGGAAGAGGCTATAATGGACACGAAATTCCATGAGCCAACCTGCCCTGTCTATCAGAACTATACATCACGACCTCATTCTGATGTTGAAGAGATTAAGAAGAATTTGAATCATCAACTGACTGCTCCGGTTAAATGGGCACAATCTGTCAGAAATATGGTTGATAATGGCGCGACGGAGTTTGTTGAAAGTGGGCCCGGAAAAGTACTTCAGGGACTCGTAAAAAAAATTGAACCTGATGTATCAGCAAGAAGCATAACAGACTAGATTAAATATTAATTATGATCCCGGATCCATTTCAATGCCATTTGTATCCGGGATTTTTTTTGTTTCAAGCAAATCAGGAGTCTCTTCAAGAAGGTTTCCAATGGTTTTATTCAATATTGGATGTATTTCATTACCGGCAATCTCATTCAACGGCACAAGGGTGAATCTTCTGTTCTGAATTTCGGGATGAGGAAGGATCAGTAGATCGGATTCAATTACAGAATCATCGTAAAACAGGATGTCGATATCAATTAGACGGCTATCCCATTTTCTGGATCTTTCACGGCCCAATTTTCTTTCAATGCTTAAAAGAACATCAAGTAAATCACCTGCAGGGAGGTTTGTTTTAATTTTGATAACCTGGTTGAGAAAGAAAGGCTGGTCTTTGATTCCCCAGGGAGCTGTTTCATAAACCGATGAGACATTAATAATTTCTCCAACTTCTCTAATAATCAATTCCCTGGCCTGTTCAAGATTAGCAAACCGGTCTCCCAGATTGGTCCCTAATAATAGATATTTTCCTTTCATCCTAGAATAGACTCAAATGTAAAAATTCATTTTATTATAAATCCTTATTGTTTTATTATTATGCTGACATTAAAAATATAACGTTATGAATTTTCTGAGAAATCTTTTGGCAGTGCTGGTTGGGCTTTTCATATTCACCTTCTTTGGTATTCTGATATTTATAGGGATCATCGCTGCATCTTCTTCTGAAAAACCTGTTTCAATTGAAGACAATAGTATCCTGCGGCTGGAGATAAGTGGAATTCTAGTTGAGAGAGGATCCGAGGATCCTTTCGAAAATCTTGGATTTCCGGGAAGTGGATCAAAAAAGATGGGATTAAAAGAATTGAAGGAAGCAATACAAAATGCTAAGGAAGATGACAAAATTAAAGGAATATTCCTGCAACCAAAGTTTTTCTCCGCCGGTGTAGCTATGTTAAGTGAATTGAGAGCTGCTTTAAAGGATTTTAAGGAAAGCGGAAAATTCATTGTTTCCTACAGCGAGTATTATTCAGAAAAGGGATATTACCTTTCTTCCTTGGCTGACGAGATATATCTAATTCCGGATTATGGTTCAATTGAACTGAATGGATTAAGTGTAACAATCACTTTTCTAAAGGGTATGTTTGATAAACTTGAGATCGAACCTGAGATTTTCCGGGTTGGAGATTATAAAAGTGCTGTCGAACCATTCTTAAGGGAAGACATGAGCCCTGAAAGTCGGAAGCAGGTGACATCTTTCCTGAACTCAATATATGATGTTATGCTTGAGGAGATGGCTGATAGCAGGGAGATACCATTGGAAGAATTTCGAAATATATCTGATTCGATGCTCGTTCGAAATCCTGAAGACGCAGTTCAGTTAAAGATTGTTACCGGAGTAAAATATCTTGATGAAGTCAATCAAATGTTAAAGGAAAAACTTAAACTGGAGGAAGATGATGATATTGAATTTGTTACATACAAGAGATATAACAGGTCGTATTCATCTTCAGGATCTTCTAGGGATCGGGTTGCTGTAATAGTAGCTTCAGGTGAAATTGTAAGCGGCAAGGGTAGTAATGAAAATATTGGTGCCTCAAAATTTACAGAGGAGATTCGAAAAGCAAGGGAAAGTGACAGGATCAAAGCAATAGTCCTGAGAATTAATTCTCCGGGAGGAGGCACATTGGCCTCAGATGTCATGTGGAGGGAAATTCAACTGGCAAAAGATGAAAAACCAGTCATTGCTTCCATGTCGGATGTAGCGGCTTCCGGGGGATATTATTTAGCCATGGGGGCTAATAGAATAGTGGCAAATCCTATGACCATAACCGGATCGATCGGCATATATGGAATGATGTTTAATTTGCAGGATCTATTAAACAATAAGCTGGGGATAACAACAGATGTTGTTAATACCGGAGAGTTCTCTGATATAATTACAGTTACGCGTTCTTTATCAGAATATGAGCGAAGTATCATTCAGCAAATGGCAGATGAGGGGTATGAAATCTTTACTACGAAAGCCGCCGAAGGTCGTGGTATGGAACTTGAGGAATTGTTGAAAGTAGCATCAGGCAGAGTCTGGTCAGGAACAGAGGCTAAAGAGATTGGATTGATTGATGAATTTGGCTCCCTGGAAGATGCGATACAAATAGCCGCTGATATGGCGGATTTAGAAGAATACAGTGTCAGGTATTATCCACATCAGAAATCTGTTATTGAACAATTGGTTGAAGAACTGGAGCAGGATATCGGAATGCGAATTATGAAAGCAAAAATGGGCCAGCTATATCCCGTGTATGAAAATGTACAAAAAGTATCAAATTATAATGGTATTCTGACTCGAATGCCGTTTGACATAGAAATTGACTAAAATATAAAGATAAATATTTGGAAGGGCTGCTTTAAAGTTATCTAATAAAAGCAGCCCTTTTTGATTCTAGAACCTGAATCCCAGGCTAAGGATCAATTGAGCATTTCGGGAATCGGTGTTGAAGGTAGTTCCCGTGATAGGATCGGTAACGGATTCACCCAATGCACTTAGATTGTTCTCGTATTTTAAATCAATTAATAACTTTGAGATATCAAAGCCTAACCCGGCCTGATATCCAAGAGTTCCCTTGCTGTAAGAATGTTTCAACTGCTCTGCAAAGGATGATTCACTCGTCGTTTTCTCTTTAATGATCATACTATATGCTGGGCCTGCATATAGCCTGAAAGTATCCCCGAACTTATATCCAAGCATTACCGGAACATCCAGTTTGAATAGTGAAATGTTTGCAATATCAGGCATTGCCACTGATCCATCTTCCGAAATAATTATTTCTCCACCCGTATTTGTTAATAACGCTTCGGGTTGTATGTACAGCCCACCCAATGATATTCGCGAAAACAAGCCAGCATGCCAGCCCAATACGGCATCTCCTGTTTGAAAATTTATTTTTCCTCCCTGATCCAGATCAAATGCTTTATCAATCTGAATGGTAGAAGAGCTGACTCCACCCTTCAGTCCCAGCATAAACAATTGTGCATTGGCCGATGTAGATAAGGCCAGCACGATCCACAATATCAGAATTTTCCTCATGGTAGTAAAACTTTGTTCTACTGTAAGAAAACAAATATCGGGCCGGAATTCCTGGAGAGGTGTTAGGTTTTGGCTGTTGGGTATTAGGCGAGAAGTGTTATTTATGGAAGGGGAAATGATATTTAAGCCCTGCCCTGAACCAGCGGCCTGGCATGGGTGTCATAACCTCAACGTATTCTGTATCAGTTAAATTTGTTGCTTCGGCATATATTATAATATTATCATTCTGCTTCCAGTAAATCCTGGAGTCAATGATCCAATAACTATCTTTATTCTCCCGTTGATTATAGCGGACTTTGAAATTGTGAAATAACTTTTTGAATATTTTATGATCTATTCCCATAATTAATTGATGTTTCAGGTTTTCCAGTACGTATCTTGATTGATATTCATTTTCCTGCAAGCCTGAGTTGATGAAGTTGTAACTGACGTGCATTGTATTAATCCAATATTCCCCATCCAACATCACGGGAAGATCAAGGATTATGGCTGTTTCGAGACCTTTTCGTACCAGGCTTGTGATGTTTTCTGACACCCAGATGGAAGTTGAATCGGTGACCGGTTTAAATAGCCAGTCAATGAGATTATCTGCAACCTGGATAAATACATTTGCTTCTATACTGTAACCTTTTCGGGTTATCCGGGTGCCTATCTCATATGTGATGGCTTCCTCAGGCTGTAAATCCGGATTACCCATTTCAACAGGACTTTCATAATACATTTCATAGAAATTAGGGACCCTGTATGATTTGCCAATATTTCCATATAAACGGATAAACTCATTTAAAGAGTAACCAATATCTATTCCGGGGAAATAATTCCACCCGAATTCCGTATAATTTGATAGATATATACCAGGAGTTAAATCCCACTTATCTGCGAACTTGAATTTATGTTCAGCGAAAACCCCTAAAATCTTCCTGTAGAATCCATCCAGGTTACTTTTTGTTGGGATGCCCCCTCTGATCCAGTCACCATTAATCCTCTCAGTCCTGAATTCAACACCAAATCCGCTTATTCCCAGTGAATTTTCCCAGTTTGAGTTGAGTTCCAGCCCTGCTACATTAGTAGTGTGGAGGTTTTTATAAACTTCAGGCATATCCCTGATGAAAGAATAATTATCAGAATTATTTCGCCAGTAAATACGGGGATTGTACATAAATCCACCTGATTCCTTCTTATATCCCATACTGACGAACCCTGTTTGAACTTCCTCGTATTGTTCTGAATAATCAGGGCTGGCATAGAACCCATTGGCTCCAAATGCGCGATCTGTATATCCCCCCAGGAAATTCAACTCGCCACCTCCAATATCTATTGAGGATTGATAGAATATATTGTTGATTGAATAGCCTGAATTATGACGATATCCGTTTGAAGCATTTCTGGATACTGAAATATATTGATTGTACGTTTTCAATGGCAATGATAACGAAAGGGAACCGCCGTAAAGCCCGAAATCTCCTCCATAAATGTTCACATTCAGAGCTTTGTCTGGGATTCCGGTGATAAAATTCACCGCACCGGAGAATGCGTTCTGACCATATATTCTGGTTCCCGGACCTTTTAATACTTCAATCCTTTCAATATTGTCAAAATTCATAGGGAGATTCAGGGAGTGATGTCCTGTCTGCGGATCGATCATTTTCACACCATTCACAAGGATTAATGTTTGCTCGAAAGTACCACCCCGGATCCCGATATCAGATTGGACTCCCATCGGCCCTCTTTGCCGGATATCCACCCCGGGGACATATGTTAGTATTTCAGGTACAGATTGTACAGGGTGTATTTCGATATTCCCCTTCATGATCAATGATATATTGCGACAGGATTCAAGGAATGGAATTGATATTCTATTCCCCATGATAATTACATTCGCTAACTCGATGGTTTTAGTGGAATCTGATTGTGCGTATGATAAAGTGGTCGTTATAAAAGAAAATAATATCAGACAGATCCTGGACATAAATCACTTGTATGTAGAAAATTCCATTCGGAGACCTTTTTAACAACCTGTAAAAGTAATTTATTACCGGAATAAAGTTTATTTGTTCTAATACAATTAAAAAATACCTTTTATCAAATATTCGTAGAAAAACCCAACTATTTTCCCGAGAATCGTATTATCTGTTTAGTGGTATTATGTTTTTTATATATCTGCCGTTGTATTTGGATTCGTAACTTGTTGGCTCATCCCTTTTTAATATGCATTTCCCAAAAATATTTATAGTTATATTTTTACTGTTTCTACATGTTTCACCCCTTTCAGCAAACGAGGAAGTTAAGTTAACGGTCAGTGGATATGTCCGTGATAGTGAAACAGGGGAAGAGCTTATTGGTGTAACAATTTATATTGAAGAACTGAAGTCAGGGACCATCAGTAACGCATATGGATTCTATTCGCTGACACTTCCTGATGGAAGATATACCATTATCTTCAGCTATATAGGTTATCATCCCCAGAATGTTACTATTAGTACCGGAGGTGCAACATCATTAAACATTGATCTTGTTCAACAGACAGTGGCTATGGAAGAGCTCATAATAACTGATACCCCTCTTGGGGGTAATGTGACTGACGTATCCATGAGTAAGATAAATATCAGTGCTGAAACAGTAAAAAAATTGCCTGCATTATTTGGAGAACCTGATATTCTTAAATCCATTCAGATGATGCCAGGCGTTATTTCTGCAGGGGAAGGAACTTCAGCTTTTTTTGTAAGGGGAGGATCTTCAGATCAAAACCTGATCCTTATAGACGAAGCGCCTGTATATGAACCATCCCATTTGTTTGGATTGTTTTCTGTGTTTAATGCTGATGCGATTAAAGACTCTGAACTGTATAAAGGGGGTATTCCGGCTCAGTATGGAGGCCGTCTATCATCGATCCTGGATGTTAGAACTAAGGATGGGAACTCCAAGAAATTCGGGATGAGTGGTGGAATCGGGACCATCGCCTCACGCCTGATGCTTGAAGGGCCAATCAAGAAGGATAAAAGTTCATTTCTGGTATCGGGGCGAAGATCCTATCTGGATGTATTCCAGCGAACTTTTGGCAATGAAGCTGTGAGTGAGAACTTTATTTACTTTCATGATTTTAATGTAAAACTGAATTTTAAACCAACCAACCGTGACAGATTTTTCCTGAATACCTATTATGGTCGTGACAGTTTCATTTTCGGTGACGATGCCAAATTTGACTGGGGTAATGCAAATGCTTCATTCAGGTATAATCACCTCTTTTCGGATAAACTGTTTGCTAATACGAGTGTAATTGGAAGCAACTTTGATTACAAGCTAAGTGTTACGGATGCATTAAAATGGACTGCCAATCTTCAAGAACTTGTATTCAAGCAGGATTTTTCATGGTTTGTAAATCCTGATAATGAGATTCTGTTTGGATACCATGGAACATTTCTTAGATTTTCACCGGGAAGGATTGAACCTGAAAGCGAGGAGGCCATATTTGTTACAACGACGCTGGAACGATTAAGGGCATTTGACCATGCTCTTTATATTGGGAATAAACAGAAGGTATCCGATAAAATATCATTAGAATATGGCTTAAGATATTCCTTTTTTCAAAATGTTGGAGCAGCCACCATCTACTATTATGATGATCAGACAGATAATATAAACACAGGCAATAAAACCTCAGTATATTATGAATCCCTTGAACTCATCAAGGATTTCCATAATCTTGAACCTCGCTTTTCATTCAGGTACCTCGTAAACCCAACGACATCATTGAAGTTTTCATATAACAGGATGGTACAGAACGTTCACCTGATGTCAAATTCCACTGTTCCTGTACCTTTCAATACCTGGCAACCAAGTTCCCCCTACCTCGATCCGGAGAAGGCTGATCAGGTTGCCGGGGGTTACTTTAAAAATTTCAAAGATAATATGTTCGGCTTCTCATTTGAGGCATATTATAAGTATATGTATAATGTGGTTGATTTTGCAGATCATGCCAATGTATTTTTCAACGAAGACCTTGCCACAGAATTCCGTCCGGGAGATTCATGGTCATATGGGCTGGAGTTCTTTCTTCAGAAACATAAGGGCGATTTGACGGGATCAGCAAGTTATACATGGTCTAACACGAAAAGAAAGATACCAGGAGTAAACAATGGAGAAGTATTTTATGCCAATTATCATCGCAGTCATGTTATGAATCTACTTGCGACCTATGAGATCAATGATAAGTGGTTAATCGGCGGCACATGGACCTATAGTACTGGCCGACCACAAACGATGCCCACTGGCTGGTATGAATTGGATGGTTATCGACCGGATTATGTCAGTGGACGGAATGGATACCTTCTCCCGGATTTTCACAGATTAGATCTCTCAGCCACTCTTACACCAAGGAAAAACAAGGACAGGAGGTGGAATAGCAGTTGGGTATTTGCTGTTTACAACGTGTATAACCGGAAGAATGCATTTACGATATTCACACGGTCTGTTACAGATGATGATGGGAACATAGATCGAGATAAGAAAGAAGCTGTTATGGTCTATCTATTCCCCATATTACCTTCAGTTACCTATAATTTCAGATTTTAAAATATGAACCTGAAAAAAATAACATATGTATTTAGCCTGTTTCTGATCTGGGGATGTATGGAAGTTATTGAACTGGATATTGAGCAGGTACCGCCGGTATATTTAGTGGAAGGCATTGTAACTAACAGGTATCAACATCATTTGGTAAGACTCTCTAAATCCATTGGATTCTATGAAGAAGGTCCTTCTCCGGGAGTGTCCGGAGCCCTTATCAGCGTTCTGGATAACTTAGGTAATGAATACCCTTATACTGAGTCAGATTCTGCTGGCATATATCTCTCAAATGAAATATTCGAAGGAGTCCCAGGAAGAGCATATACGCTGAATATTGATGTGGATGGACAGCACTTCACGGCAAAAGATTCATTGCGATCGATCCAGGAAATAGAAACATTATTATGGCGTTTTTCACTTCAAAAATTACGCTGGGAAGACGGAATTGATGATCCAGCTGACCAGGGCTACTTATACGAGGTATTGCTTACAACCACTGAACCACAGGAAACGAAAGATTATTACCTTTTCAAAGTATACAGAAATGATACACTTCAGACTGCTGATGGTCAGTCAATTTATTATGCAGATGATGCTGTGGTTGGAGAAAAGATAGAGGACTTTCCCGGACCTGCATACTACCGGTACCTGGATACAGCAATATTTGAAGTTTACAGTATGACACCCGAAGCATTCAAATTCTGGAATGATATGCAGGCAAATATCGCGAATGATGGTGGGATGTTTAGTAGTGTACCCGCTAATGCCCACTCGAATATCCAGGGAGACAGGGTATTGGGTTTCTTCCAGGTATCTTCTGTTGTTGCAGATTCCCTTGTTGTTGGAGATTCCACAAGAATGCATCCTGATTCACCACCATATCCGTTATAAGGGAAGCAATGATCTTACAGACTACTCTTTTATAAATTTGTGTATTGAAATATCTGAATTAAGTTGAATTTTCAGGATATAGAATCCGGATGGATAAGACCTTACATCCAGATTGAATGAAGTCCTGAATCCGGGAGGGATAATCAAAGCATCTTGCAGGATACCTGATGAATTATAAATTTCGATTTTCGATTCCTCAATCAATTTATTTTTAAAATCAAGAAATAAACACCTTTTTACGGGATTGGGATATAATGCTAAATATTCATCGTCAAGCTCGAAATATGTATTTAGAATAATGTCTTTGGATACAAGAAGAATCTCACTATAACTTGAACCTTTTGTTCCCACCACTTTAACTTTGTATTGATAATCTCTGTTTGGAAGGATATTTTTATCAGTATATGCAGAGCTATTTACCGGCAGGGCGACCAATCTTCGAAATTCCGGGAAATAATCATCGGCTCGTTCAACTATAAATCCTGCTTCGTTTACCGAATTATCGGTCCATGATAATTTTACAGTATTATATGATTCACTGACAGCTAAAAGTGAAGAGGGAGGATCAGGATTAGATTCTTCATCTACTACCCATATATTTGTCATTTGTTGATCCCGTAAGGAATAGAATTCGTTATCGGTTACATCAATGAATAATGAATAAGGCCGGTTGGTAACATCACTTAAGGCTGGTTCCCAGGAGAAAATCCCGGATACTGGTTCCTGGAATAGAATTGTATCTGATAATGTATATGATGGATGTGAAAATGGTGATTTATAAACAGAACCGTAGTATTTGATTGATAATGAATCTTCATCCATATCTTCAACTAAATATTCCAGATTTAAAACCTGATTAATTAGGACGGCGGTATCCTCAGTTATTTTTATTTTTGGAGGTGTATTATCTGTTTCCCAGATAATAATCTGGAAATCGAATCGCATACTCCCCATTTCAACCCAATCATTAAGGTCTTTAATAAATCGCCATTCATGAATATTAATAGCTGCATTGTATTCTCCCTGGAAGTCAGGGAATTCCCAGAATACCTGACCTGTTATATGCTCCACAGATAATCTTGATTTCAAATGGGTTGAGTCTTCAACCCATGTCGAGGGAACATAATAATTGGTGGCAGGTACATTTCGATCTTGTAAACATTTTACCAGCTCGAAAGATAACGAATCTCCGTCCGGATCATAGGCTCCCAGATTGAATTCAAACTCTTCTTTGATTTTACCATAATTAAAAATATTAGACATGATTTCCGGAGATTGATTAAGCCCAAAATAGGGATCAATAACAATTCTAGTTTCTACATAAAATGGCGTATTAACGGAATTCGTCATATTTACTATGTTGGCATTCCTATTGAATTCCCTGAAACTTATGGTATATATTCCCGGCCCGGGATAATTATGCTCAATTTTATAGATATCCATTGCAATTCCATGACCGATTACCTTGCTCTCACTGACATCTTGAGTATGAAAATTTGTTAATGGTGAACCATCCCCATAATTCACCTCACCACCACCAAACTTTACTGTGCTGCCTGTATCAGTAAATAAAATAAGATGTATTTGATAAAGTGTATTGCTATTACTAACAGTATGTACCCTTAAATAACCCCCTCTAATATGTGTGCCAAATGAATTATAGTGTGATATTAAAACCAACAGGAGTATAAGTGAAAAATGTATGGCAAATCTGGGAATGTATATAAGCAACGAAGAATAATTCATATCCGCTCTGGTTACATGCTTATACTTAAATGATAGCCAATCAGTTACAACCTTCAACTTCCCTGTTCAAGTTAAAAATCGCTTTTAAATAGATGACATCCTTGCACACTTCATCAATCAGACCAAGAACTGTATTGAGTTTCAATCTTTCCTCAATTGCTTCTTCATTGAATGGATTCCGATCAATCAATTCCTTGAGTACTTCTTTTGCCTCTTTTAGTTTTGTTAATTTTCTCAGTGTATAATATTTCTGAATCAAGACATCATCACTTGTAAAATATTGATCATGCTCAGTTCCGGAGGACGCCACTTTAACCGTGATTTCTTTGCAGAACTTATCTGTTGGAGGTTTTTCCCGGAGGTAACTGCATCCAGATATATCAAACCGTATTGGAAGCAGAAACACATGTTCATCTTCATTCCTGGAAGGCAACCAGTTTCTTCTGGTTTTTCTCAATGAATTCAATATCTCTTTATCTATATGTGGAGAAATACTGTTAAGAAATTCAATGGAGTCTAATTCTCCATGTCTATCAATTTTAAAAGCAACAATTTCTGTACCAACCTGCAGCGTCGAACGGGTTTCAGTTGGATATTCGATATGCTTCGTCATTATTTGATAAAACATCTCTTCCCCTCCCTCAAACAGGTTATCCGGAATTGTCTGTAAGGTATCTGTTCGCGAGGCCATCAGGGAATTACTGGTAAAACATATAATAAGAAAAATCCCAATTACGCTCTTCATAAACTGCAAAAAATCATATTAGGAGTAAAAATACATTTATCTGATCAACAATATTCGACTTGCTGGAATAACATTCCTTTTAACAATCCGGAATATTTACAGATATGTTTACGGCAAGGCCACCATCTGCAGTCTCTTTATATTTAGAATCCATATCCTTGGCGGTTTCCTTCATCGTTTTTATACAACCATCCAGAGAAACCTTTGCATTTTCAGGTATGGAGCTGAGAGCCAGTTGTGAAGCTGTAATGGCTTTAATGGCACCCATGGTATTTCGTTCAATACATGGTACTTGTACCAGACCTCCAATGGGATCACAAGTAAGACCCAGATGATGCTCCATGGCGATTTCTGCGGCCATGATAGCCTGGTCAGGTGAACCTCCCATACACTCAGTGAGTGCCGATGCCGCCATTGCGGAAGATACACCTATTTCTGCCTGACAACCGCCCATTGCTGCAGATATTGTGGCTCCCTTTTTAAAAATGGAACCTATCTCACCTGCTGTTAATAAAAATCTGACAATATCTTCCTCTTTCGTACCCGGGACAAAACAATTGTAATACATTAAAACAGCAGGGATAACCCCAGCTGCACCGTTTGTTGGTGCTGTAACGATTCTTCCAAAAGAGGCATTTTCTTCATTGACTGCCAGTGCAAAACTACTTACCCAGGATAGGATGTCTCTAAATTCAAATTTTTGTGATTTGAGGTATGGAATGAGATCTGTTTCCCGGTTGATTTTTTTATTCCCTGTCAGGTTTTTAACCATTCCGGCTGCTCTCCTTTTTACACCCAATCCACCAGGTAAAATGCCCTCAGTAAAACAACCTCTTATAATTGCCTCTTGCATTACTTCCCAGATATGTAATAAACCCGACCTGATCTCAGGATCTGAACGCCAGGATCTTTCATTTTCGAATACAATCTTATGAATAGGAGAAGATACATCTTTGGTCCAATTGTGCAGATCATCCGCCTCATCAATTGGATATCTTAGTTTGATATTATTTGAATTTTCCTGGGACCTGTTTTCCTGAATGATGAACCCACCACCTATGGAATAGAAAGTTTCTTTGATGGATTCTCCATTTTTCAATTGAAAATCGAATGTCATTCCATTAGGATGAAACGATAAAGATAAATTTTTCTCAAATTCCAGATCTTCTTCCGGATCAAATCGGATTTCATGTTGCTTATTGAGTCGGATCAACTTCTCCTGATAAATTCTATTAACCTTTTCAGAAATTGATTCAACAGGAATCGTTTCGGGATTTTCACCTGATAGCCCTAATAGAATGGCTATATCAGTACCATGCCCTTTCCCGGTTTTTGCCAGAGATCCATAAAGGGTTACACTTAAAGCAACTATATCCCGGATCCTGTGATCTTCTTCTAACTTGGTTTTGACCAGAAGAGCTGCTTTCCATGGGCCCATGGTGTGAGAGCTGGAAGGACCAATCCCTATCTTAAAAATATCAAACACACTTATCCGTTCCATATTACAAAATTAACTTATTCCGGATTACCCGATGATGTTATTCATGTTAACCAATCATTACATGCAAATTCAATCTGCCTGTTAAAATATGGAATTTAAAATCTTATTTAAGTATTTTATGGATCCACTCCGATTGGAATTTTAAAACATCGTTTCTCTCCATTTCATTATGTGGCTCATGCCTGAGACCTTCCCAAAGTTTAAATTCTGCATTTTCTCCGGCATTATCGGCAAATTCTTTACTGGCCTCCCATGATGTAAAACAATCCTCGCCTCCATGATATATTAAAGTGGGATAACAAAGTAAATTCGCATTTTTCATTGCCCAATCCGCAGCGTCAGAGAAAGAAACATATAATTTGGCGGTTATTTTTTCATGTATCAGAGGATCGTTCAGGTATGCCATACCTATTTCCGGATCCCTGGTCAAATCCATAGGATCTGCCTTTTCAGAGAAACTTAGTGTTGGAAAGATTTTGCTGATAAAACGCAACAATTGATGAAGTAGCCGTGGTGGCTGGGTCGTCAGACGAAACGCTGACGCCGATAAAATAGCACCGGTAATTTCCTTTGATTTATGTCTTAGAACGAAGTTTGCCACAATATTACCACCCATACTGTGTCCAAATAGAATGATGGGAGTATCCAGGTATCTTTTTCTTATTTCCACAATGAGTAACTCAATATCTGAAAGCAAATAACCATATTCAGGTGTGTGCCCTTTTCTCCCTTCAGATTTACCATGCCCACGAAGATCCATTGCAAAAACACCGATATTGTGCTCGTTCATAAATTTTGCAAACTGAGCATATCTCCCTGAATGATCTCCGAGTCCGTGAATAACACATGTAATACATTCACAGTCTTTATCGGGTAACCAGCTTTGACCATAAATTTTCAGTCCATCACCGGTAAGAAAATCAAGCTCATTGTGGACCATTTTATGCCTAATTGGTTATTATGAATGCAAATAGCCAATAATTACTTGATTCTTCAATCCTAATCGAAAATTATTCAATTATAATTTAGAATTCAAAATAAAAGCTACCGCATAATAACAACAAACAGGCCTCTGTACTATTGAAACCAGCTTTACAGTTAAGCGGGATTTTTTATTGCCAAAACCTGCAAAACATTTTTCTCTCTTTTCTTGACAACGGCTATTCCCAAATAGTACAATAGTGTAAAGACAAAAAATATTTATTCACTTGAATAAAAAAATTATGATACAATCAATTGAAAAAACGGATGCAAAACGTGGTGATCTACGTTTGGCACAAAAAGGCAAAGGCAGCAGAAGAATTGAATGGTATGAAGATGATACCAGTGAAAAGGACACATGGTTCAAAAATGGATACATAAGTAGATGCATTGATGATGTTTGAACTTTAGGGTCCTTAAAAGGAAAGCACATATCTGAATCACCAATCAATATTATTGGAACTTCAGGTGTGTTAATTAAGTCCATATCGAATGTGATGAAAATATCACATGATAATAAGATAAAAAATAAGTTGATGGGCATCCTGTTTCCCTGTTGTGTTAACCTCAGGAGGCAATGATATGAAAGGAGCTAGAATATGAAACGCACAAAATTTAAACAAAACGGTTTAACGAATGCTGTTATTGAAGAGGGGGGTGAACGACGGATTAAAAAACGCAAGGAGCGACAAAAAGCAGCATTCAAAAAACTGTATAATAAAACATCAAAGGCATCCGATTTTCCAAAAAAGAATATCAATATGAACAAACACTTTTATTTTCCAAAGTTCATTGGAATAGAGGAATTCAAGAAACTACCCAAAAATGCACTCAGTATATATCCTGTACTGTGCGCTGAGTCTGATTTCAAGAAATATAAATGGTTTTCAATATCAATAGAAAACATTGCATGCCGGGCTGGGGTATCTCCTGCATCAGTCACGCCAACGGTGGACATAGTCTTAAAGGATCAATATCATATTTATGATGAAGATAAAAAGGGTCGGGATAAGAAAATTCCATTAATGGAACGCAAGGAAGTCAAAGACCATGGCAGACAATTTTATAAATACCGGGTTGGGTTTATCCGTAAGAAGATGATAGGAAAGGAAGATTGGAAAAGTCAGTTTTTTATATTCTATACTTCCATCATTGATAGTGGCCTTTGGGCAAAACTTAATCCACGTGCTAAAGCATTGTATCTGTCTATGCGGACAGTGGCCAAATCTGATTACTATCTATACTGTGACATTGAATATGGTGGAGGCTATTATGGAATGGAAGAAGAAGTATATTATGGTGAAGGTTATCGTAAACGTAAATGGGATTTGTGCACGACCACGTTGTCTGAATTGTGCCGAATGGTAAATATTGAACGGTCTAACATTCAACCGATCATCCAACAATTGGAAGGATATAGATTAATTGAACGGGTATATACTTCTGCATTCATGGTGTACTTGAAACCTAAGAGTTCAGCCCTCCGCTTATTAAAACAGCAGGTGTGGTTTTATTAAAATAAAGGGTGTGGTTTTATTAAAATAGTAGGTGTGCCTTATTAAAATAGTAGGTGTGCCTTATTAAAACAGTAGGATATATTAAGTATATAGGTTTTATATAGGTTTAATACTAGGTTAAAAATAAGTTTATTAAGATTCGATCCTGGGGGATCGAATAATATGATTGATTATTATTTTAATTTGAAAGGTTTCAATGAAAGAAAGGTTTCAAGGGGGAGGTTTCTAAGCACTACCAAAGTAAAGGTACTTATTGATTCACGCCAAAGCAGTAAGGTGTTACACCAAAGTAAATAAAATAAGAATGGATCAAAGTCATAAAATAAGTGTTGATAATAAACATTAAACTGAAGTAATCATGGCTCAAGTTTGTAAAGTTTGTCAGTTGGGTAGAAAGACGGTCCAGAAGTTGGAACAGGACTATGTTGATGGTTTGTCCAAGTCCAAAATATCCCGTACGTATGATGTCAGTTATGATTCGGTATCATTCCACCTTCAAAACCACCTACCCGCCAAGGTTGCACGAGGTGCTGAGTTGCAACTGACTGAGGACGGTTTCAATCTGATGGAACGTATCGACCAACTCTTGGAAAGGATGGAAAACATCTTCCAGCGCAACTATGATAAGCAACATGACCGGTTAGCATTGGAAGCTCTGAACAGTCAACGATCAACACTTGAACTACTGGCTAAGATTAGTGTTGAACTACACCGAGCCAAAGCCCTTGAAATAGAACAAAAACAACATGAACGTTTTGATGTTAAGATTCCTTTGGAGCGACTTACAGAAAAGGAACAAGAATTACTTTTTCAGTTGAATATGAAATTGTTGGGTGAAAGTGAAACTGTTGATATTTCTGATTTTGAAAGTATTGAGGAAGTTAAGGACAACGGTCAGGACAGTAATGTAAAAAAATTGGCAAGGACAAAGTTCCATCCAGACCACTAATGTCGATACGTGCACCCGAAGGAACTCGATAACTCCCGTTTCCCTGGAAATTAAGGCTGCTTTTGAGAAAAGTGTATCAGAATTGTTACAAAATATTATATATATAATATTTGGCGAATATCAATATTCGATACTATAATATTTGATGTGAGAAGTTCTAAATGAAATATACGATTTATGGTTCAGGGTATTTTTTTGAAATCCTGGCTCTAATTTGAGATTTTTCTTCACGTACCTTTTTAACCATAATTTGAAATTTCTGATTTGACCAGAGATTTTCGAATAAGGGATCAATTGTAACATAGTATTCCAGTCCTGATTGGAATTGATAATCTTTCAGGAGTTCCATTGCAGCCTCCGTGTTTCCCCTGAATGCCTGGATTCCGGCAAGATTATATCTTGGATCATGACGTCCAATTCGGCCTAAATCCATGCCTCTTTCGTATTGCGAGATTTGTTCATCAAACAATTCATTTGCTTTTTGTTGATCTCCATTCATCCACAGAGCATAGGCATACCGCTGCTTGTAATTAGCATGATACTGATCAATAGATTCCAGATGCTCAAACAGATTTATGGCATCCATGTACTTTTTTAAATAATGACTGGTTATTTCCGCCTGGTATCTCAAACCGGGTATGGAATTACATGCAATTAACTTTTCGCTGTATTCCATTGCTTCTTCCCACCTCCCAGTTACGATACGGCTTTGCGTTTTCAAAAAGTATCCAAATGACGAAGCGGGATTATTGTCGCCTGTTAAATCCAGTGCTCGGGAAGCATACATATCAACCTTATCAAAATCACATATATCAAGATAGACAACAGCAATACGCCCATATCTGATAGGTATAAAAACAGAAAAGGGATCCAATTCTACAGATGCATATAAATGAGGCAATCCTTTTTCCCATTCGCCCATCCAGGAATAGTAGGTGCCGAGGTGGAAATGTGCATCCGAAAAACTACTGTTAAGTGATAATGCCTTTTCCAGGGAAGAAATACCTTTCACAGGTTTTCCGGTTTCCCAATAATATTGTCCAAGAATGCTATATGCATATGCGAGGTTTGGATCTAAATCAAGTGCTTTTTCACATAGTTGACGAACTGTATCCATAAATGATTGATTGTAATAATCCTTCCTGTAGGTTCGGATCCAAAATAGTTCTGCGATATGAGGATATACCTGTGAATGAGTAGAATCGATTGCCAATGCCCTGGAGAAATATTCCATGGCCATATCGTAATCTTTTTGCTTCTGATTTAGTATATAGCTGATGAAGTGAGGTCGGCCTCTCTGAAATTGATCATAGGATTCAATTTTCAATGTGGGTACTTTGTTTATATCACTGAGTTCATCAGGTGTTATGTTGGCCCTTAATTGGTCTGCGACAGAGGATGTTATATCACTCTGCATTTGAAATATCTCATGATATTCCTGATCGTAATTTTTACTCCAGATCCGCTTGTCTCCCATGGCGTCAATCAGATGAATATTTACATTTATCTTATCCCCAATTTTCTGAATGTTACCTTTCACCAAATAGGACACACCCAGCGCTCCCGCAATTTCCGGATTGGTTGTCTGATCATTTCTAAAACGGTCTACAGATGATCTGGATATCACCTTGAATTCTTCAATCCTTGCAAGATTTTCCAAAATTGCATTGCCAATACCTTCAGCAAAGTATGTCTGCTTGGGGTCCATAGCTACATCATCAAATGGCAAAACTGCAATTGATTGTCTGGAGAAAAATCCTTTTTTATTATCTGACAGGATATCAATCAGCACCACCGAAGTAACAATCACTGCAAGAATTCCAATTCCCACTTTTAAGAGCAGACCTTTGTAATCTTTAACTGGTACATGTTTTTCTGCATTCCTTTTTATTAGTAAATCAAGTGTATCAGCGTATTCAATGGATTCAGTCTTGATTTTATGGATTTCACCGGGAGGATATCCAAAATATTCATTAAAACATTTATTAAAGTATGTAGGGCTACTGAAACCTACCTGGTAAGAAACTTCTGCTACGTTATGGTTGCCTTTTTTAAGTAAAACCTTTGCCTCTTCAAGGCGTATATTTCTAATCAGCGTTTTTGGTGACATTCCTGTAGAGGAATGGATCTTATTATACAGTTGTGAGCGGCTGATATTTAAATTTGACGCCATCTCATCCACGCTGTATTTATCTCTGTCCAGATTATTCCGGATGTCCGCAATGGTATCATCAAGAAATTTTTTGTCTTTGATCCTGAGTGATCCGGGTTCCTGATCTGTATTGGTTTTCATTAGCGCATTGAGGGATTTATTATCTGGTTTTAGCAGGATTTAACATACGCTTGTGAAAAGTGTAATCTTTTTTAATCTTTTTAAGACATAGTTTAAAGAATCCAATTAAAAAAATCCAGCCTGCCAAAAGTAGAAGTCCGTTAATAATCCTAGATAAAATTAATTATTTAAAATGAATTTTCTAAGTCAATTGATCATCTGGATTTCTTTTAACTACCTGTTACTGAGATTGTCCTCAAACAGAATCGAATGCAAAAGATTTTTTTCAAATCAATCTAAAAGATATGAAACGAAATAAATTACAATTAATGAACAAATAAATCTAATATATCAATGTCACACAATAGATCAAATATGGATACATCTGAAAATAAAGAGAATGAATATAAAATAATTACTCTGAGTGCCATCCTGGTCATAAGTGGAATTATCCTAAGTGGTCCTCCAATGGTTTTTCTTATCGAGTATTTAAGACCGAATCCAGAATGGATTAACATAGAAATGTTTGTAGATAATTACCACTGGTCTTATGCAATTCCCTATTGGTCAGGATTTATTCTGATGTCTGGAAATATACTTTTTGTGTCTTCAACAATTAGATTGCCCGAAATACAAAACCGCATACATGCTCCACTGGCAATGATCTGCCTGGCCATATATGGTGGATTGGTAAGTCTTAACTATTCAATTCAAACAATCTATGTACCGGCGGCAATTCATAAGCCCAATAATGTTATAGAGGCATTAACTATGGCCAATCCGACGTCAGTAGGTTGGACATTGGAAATGTTTGCCTATGCATTTTTAGGCGTGGCATATTGGTTGCTTTCAATTGCATTTTCAGGATATGGTGTTGGGAGAGCAATAAAATCTCTTCTGATATTTAATGGAATAATAAGCATTGCCGGAGTTATTATTCCTGCAATTAATCCTGAACTACTTCTCAGTTCAGAAGGTATTTTGGGTTACGTGTTCTGGAATATTTTGATAGTAATCATCATGATTTTGGTAATAATATATGTCAAATACACGAAATACGAATTATCAAGTATTCAAATCAAAAAATACGGCTAATTAGGGATTTCCGGAAACAGTACTTACCCCGGTTTAAAATTAGACAGAGAAATCCTTTATGGACTTTAATCACAAAATAAATAGTATTTAAGAAAACAAAAACATCATGAAAAAAATAAAATATAGATTAATGTATTTTTTGGCAAGTGCACTTTTGATGCAATCTGGATGCGAAAAGATGGATTTTCCTGTAATCATTGAAGAATCAGATCCAATTACCGATATTGACGGAAATGTTTACAAGACAGTTAATATTGGCAATCAGAAATGGATTATCGAAAACTTGAATGTAAGTTATTTTAGAAATGGAGACCCTATTCCTGAAGCGAAAACAAATGCAGAGTGGGAACTAGCTGGAACAGAGGGTAAACCGGCCTGGTGCTACTACAACCAAGATCCTGGTAACGCATCTACATACGGGAAACTATATAATTGGTATGCTGTAAATGATCCCAGGGGCTTAGACCCAGAAGGCTGGCGTGTTCCTTCTACAAAAGAATGGGCAAAACTTATTGATTATTTGGAGGGTGAGGATATAGCTGGCATTAAATTAAAATCAACGAGTGGATGGGATTCAGATGGTAATGGAGATAATTCGAGTAAATTCACGGGACTTCCTGGCGGGGGCCGCCTTATCAATGGTGATTTCAGCGATATTGGTCGCGCTGGAATCTGGTGGAGCGCTTCAGAGAATACTGCTATTTCCGCGTATGCCTATAATCTCGGTAGCTCCAATAGCAAAGTAATCAGAGGATACTTTGATAAGGGTTCAGGATTGTCAGTTCGTTCTGTATATTGCCCGACATGTACCAATGATACAACCTCAGCGCTTACATTTTCCGAAAAATTGCAAAGAGCACTGGACGTTTCACTTGAATCTGGGAATGGAATTGGCGTTTCAGCAGCAGTAATTATGCCTGATGGCAAGACATGGATTGGCGTAAGCGGCGTGTCGTACGGGACGACATTAATTACGCCGGATATGCTGTTCGCAATCGGAAGCACTCAAAAGATGTTCGTGGGAACTGCGATTCTTCAACTGGCAGAAGAAGGAAAAATCAACGTGGATGATTCGCTGTATAAATGGCTGCCACCCTATCCATTTGTTGACAGCACCATTACCATCAGGCAACTGCTGAACCATACCAGTGGCCTTTATAACTTTGTAGATAACGAAGATTTCTGGCAGGCCGTATTTATTGAATCAAAGAAGGTCTGGACCATGGAAGAATTGTTCCTTAGCTTTAACCGGGAACCACTTTTTCCAAAGGGTACCAACTGGCATTATTCTCAAACAGGTTACAATATGCTTCGAATGATTATAAAGAATATAACCGGATCTGATATTCCTGAGGTAAATAACGATCGGTTCTGGATTCCCTTGGGTCTTACCAATTCATTTACTTCAAGGCATGGGGAACTTCCTGCTGTTTTTGCCCATGGATGGTATGATCTTGACGGTAACGGTTCTTATGATGATTTTTCCTCTTTTTCAAGAACGGCTTTTGTAAGCGGCATCGGTGGAGAAATATGGTCCACTGCGGAGGACCTAGCAAAGTGGGTACAGGCCCTATTTTATGATAAAAAGGTACTTAGTCAAGCTTCTCTCGACCAGATGTTGACTTTTTATTCTCCATGCACCGGGGAAGAGTTTTTATCTGCCGGTTATGGTTTGAGTGTTGTGAAGTTTAATCCCCAGATCATCAATGGGCTTGAAGCGATTGGACACTCCGGTAATGCACCCGGGTATTCTGCAGCATGTTTATATTTCCCCGAATATGAAGTATGTATTGCATTAGCCGATAATACTGAAGAAGGCGAATCTATTGGAGTTTCTTTAAACAATCTACTTAACGTTATTACTGGTTATCTTGAGGAAAATCAATAAGGTAAGTTGCCCAAAGTCATCAGAAACGTTTTTCAACCCTACCAAAATAAAGCTTGAAAGAAAGTACTAACCTTTGTATAAAATTGGTCAGAGAAATCCTTTATGGACTTTAATCACTAAAAAAATTGTATTTATATAAACAAAAAACATCATGAAAAAAATATTATTAGTTTCTGTTCTACTGCCTTTGCTGACTTTATATTTCATGTCCTGTTCCGAAGATTCACCACCTGAGCCACAGCTAGCATTAAGTGAAAAATTTCAAGAAGCCCTGGATAATGGATTTGAATCATCCAATGGAAAAGGCGTCTCAGCTGCGATCATCATGTCCGATGGTGAGAAATGGATTGGGGCAAGTGGTGTTTCCCACGGATCAACTGAAATAACACCAGACATGCGATTCGGCTCAGGGAGTATGGGAAAGATGTTCACTGCAGTGACAATTCTTCAGCTAGTTGATGAAGGTCTGTTGAGTCTGGAGGACTCGCTACACAAATGGCTACCGGCATATTGCAATATTGATAGCACGATTAATATTCGTCAACTCCTTAATCATACCAGCGGACTTCCTGACCAGATAGATCATCCGGATTATGTGACTGCTATCTGGGCCAATTTGATGAGATTCTGGACGCCCGAAGAAACCATTACAAACTTTACTGCTGAACCTATATTTCCCAAAGGTACAGATTGGCACTATTCTAACATCAACTACATCTTACTTGGAATGATTATCGAGGAGGTTACCGGGTCTGATATTGCTGCTGAATTTCGAAATCGACTATTCGATCCTTTGAATCTTGACGGTACGTATTTTGTTGAAGAGGAATCCATTCCCGGGAGCTCTGCTCATGGCTGGGTAGACCTCGACGAAGATGGTATTTTTGAGGATATTTCCTCTTTATCAACAGTTGCGATGTATAGTTCCGGCTGGACCGCCGGAGCTCAGTTTTCAACAGCCCAAGATTATGTTAAATGGACACAGGCTTTGTTTCACGATAATAGTGTGCTCAGTCAACATACTCTTGATCAGATGCTCGCCTTTCATTCTCCATGCACCGGGGAAGAGTTTTTATCTGCCGGTTATGGTTTAGGTGTTTCGTTGTTTCAGCCTGAACTTGTTAACAATATGGTGGCATGGGGTCATGGCGGAGATGGATTTGGTTATTCTTCAGTGTGTATTTATTTGGCTGACTACGGTGTGAGTATTGGGATTATGGACAATACTGATGGTGGCCAGGCGATGCCATCGATCCTTTCCGGTTTCCTGAGTATTATCACGAGTCACCTGAAGGAGAATCCCTGACTTAAGCAGATTATGGTACAATCTGGTCGAATGAAGGAAATCAGATGCAATCGAGTTTAAAGAAAAATAGTATACTGTTATGAGAACACTAAACCTTGGAACAACGTGTTTTTTGACCATAGGCACCATTTCTACTTTACAAACTGCCTTTTAGAATTTGTTTGGTTTACATAATAAAAAAGTATGAGGAGGAAAAAAGAGAACAAAGACTCATTCGACACAAGTGGCGCAGCGGCAACTGGCGATCAGCCAACACTCATTGTAGCATTGGAACAAAATTTCCCCAGTGAACAACGTATTATTGAAGATAGTCTTGCCGTCCAGATTCTTCCTGGTTCCTATCGCTTCTGGATATATATGACAAAGATACCTACTTTACGAAACTGGATGGTGAATGCCACAGAAAAAGCTCTTCAGGGTGGTTGGAGCGCCTTTCTTGTTCGTAAACGCTATATTGATGAGCGCCTAATAGAGGCAGTTGCTGAGAAAATTGTTAATGCGGTGGTGAACCTCGGCGCAGGATTTGATACACGCCTCTACCGCCTTTCTGAGGTTCAGCATATCCCCGCATGGGAAATTGATCAGGCTGTGAATATTAACGCTAAACGCAAAGGAATCCAAAAAGCTTTCGGAGCAGTACCCAACCACGTGAAACTGGTAACAATAAACTTCATTGAGCAAGATGTAGCCGATGTATTGAATGAACAGGGCTATTCTGGTAATGAAAAAACTTTCTTCATCTGGGAAGCTGTTTCGCAATATCTTACTGAGTCTGCTGTTCGTAAGACGTTTGACTTCTTTGCGAAAGCGCCTGCCGGAAGCCGATTAGCTTTCACTTATGTTCTAAAAGATTTTATAACAGGGAAAAACCTCTATGGGCAGGATAAAATTTATAAGAAAACTGTTAAATTGTGGCATTTGGGGTTTGATCCCGATCAACTGACGGATTTCCTGAACAAATATGGATGGCGCTTGATTGAAGACATAAGTTATGCTGAGTTAGGTGATCGCTATGTAAAACCAACTGGGCGAAAATTAGGAGCAATGAAAATTGAGCGTATGGTATATGCTGAAAAGATATAAACGTATTTCTGCGTAATACTTACTCTCACACTCTCCCTATTAACAAAATCAAGATGCTACTGAATATGGTAAATATAATAACGGTGCCTAACACATGTAACTGTTGCACAACTCACTGAATTACATTTTAATATTGTTGAATAAGAGGTCTTTTTTTCTTATCTTAAAATAAACTCTTGCAAGGAAAAAAGCACTATCAATCCAAGCTGTTCAATTCATTGAACCTGGCAGATCGAGTTCCCCAAAACAGCTTTTACAGAAGACTCAAAGATGATTTGGATTTGAGGTTTCTTTACAATACCACAGAATTTTATTACGGCAAGTGTGGTCAGAAATCCATTGATCCGGTGGTTTTCTTTAAAATGTGCCTGATAGGGTATCTTGAAAATATCACCACAGGTCGTTCGTTGTAGGATCGTGGAGTAAAGTGGGTAATTTTTGGTAATAAGGTTTTTTAATACCCCAAGTGTCTGATTCCCAGCAATATGGCTAATTTATTTTTATTATTAATGATCTACCAAAGATCTTTTGGAAGATAATGTACCCCTCCATTGAATATTACATGCAAACATCTGATCTTTAATATATTGATCAATAAATCTATCAGTTAACTAAACGCAATACTGCGTTTAGTTAGACGTTGTAGCCAATAAAATAAACTTCATGAAAAAAATAACTGTTATTTTAACAGCCATTATCATAATTGTTTTACAACAATTACTTCTTTCACAAGATAAACCATTTATACCAGTTGACTTTAATGTACCTGATACCTTGGAGAATGACTATTTCAGAATCAGGATGCTTACTATCAATGATGTAGTGAAAGACTATGACGCTGTTATGTCTAGCATTGATCATCTCAACAAGCAATTCCCACATTGGGGTTGGCCGACCAAAGATTTAACCTTAGAACAAGATTTAATTGATTTAGGATGGCATCAAAAAGAGTTTCAAATAAGAAGCTCTTTTACATATACTGTCGTTACTTTGGATGAAAGTCAAGTAATAGGTTGCATTTACATATTCCCTGCTCAGAAAGGAGACTTTGATGCGCAAATAAATATGTGGGTGCGATCCAGTGTTCTAGACATGGGATATGATTCTATTCTTTATAATACAGTAAGACAGTGGATAAAGACTGATTGGCCATTTGATAAAGTTGCCTATCCAATAAGAGAAATAATTTTGGATGAATGGAACTCATTGAAATGAATATTTTTACTGGCTACAACAACAATGAACTGTGGTAAAAACCAAACATATTCTTAAATAGTTTCTCCTATATCTTTAGTTTAAACTTGGCTTTATACTTCTGTATTCTGCATCATATTCCAAACCTGATTTTGCGATGGCAAATGCTTGTTTTAGCAGCTTGTTTGCAACGGCTACTATTCTTATACTTACCGTTAGCAACCATACAAAAACAAGGACTATAAAAATTAGTCAATGGGAAAATTTTATATTTTGTAATACTTTTAGTTAGACTGATTTAAATAATTCATTAGATGAAAAACAAAAATGTATCATTGATTTTACTAATGACTATTTGCATTAGTATTTATGCAAATGCTCAGATAAAACCCGAAATAATAACCTATGAACCTTTCGTTTGGAAGTCTAAAGTTCCTTCAGATTGTCCATTTTCACAATCAAATAATTTGACAGGAATAAGATTTCTTGGAATAAAAAGTGGATTTCATTATGGCGATACCTGGTATCCAAGCTGGGGTACCGATGGTAATTTGTATTCGCCTTACACGGATGGAACGACCAATGGCGTGCTTTCAATATCAAGTGGTTTTTCTAATCCCGGTATAGTAAATGAACAAGGTAACCCTACCCGTAAAGCAACAACCGCACAAGCTGTTATATATGGCGACGACCCAACATCTCTCAAGGTTGAGGTAATTGGTGTTACGCAAGCCGATCCATATCCCTATGGAGGGCGCTACCCGTGCGGAAGCCTGGTTTATAACGGAGTTTGGTATTATGGTACTTATTGTCTTTCGCCTTATGGTACAACTCAATATGGCGATATGCAATATAACTGGCCATTTTTGGGTCCATTGGTTGGTTTTCGTTATTCAACTGATTTAGGGAAAACATGGACTGAAACGCCACATCAACCCCACAAAGCTATTTTTAAAGAAACCGGAATTGGTGGCCACCCCGTGAAAATTGGTTCTCCGCATTTTGTTGACTTTGGTAAAAACATGGAATATTCTCCGGATGGGAAGGCATACCTGGTGGCACACGGTTCAGACATGACTGGTGGTGATAATGAATTTTATCACAATAGCTGGATAACCGGCGACCAGATTTATCTTATAAGAGTTACTCCGTCTATTGAAAATATTAATGATATGTCTAAGTATGAATTCTACGCCGGAAAGGATGAAAAGGGATATCCGGTTTGGACAAACGATTTTAAAATAATTAAACCACTACTTGAATGGAAGGCCAATATGGGTTGTGTTACCATAACGTATAACGCAGCACTTAAAAAGTATCTTATGTGCGTTACTGATGGTGAAAATACCTGTGCAAAAATGCACACCTACATTTTGGAATCGGATAAACTGGACGGTGATTGGAAATTAGTAACGTATATGAAAGATTTCGGTGAACAGGCTTATTTTGTGAATATTCCTTCAAAGTTTATAAGCGACGATGGTAAAACAGCATGGTTGTTATATTCGGGTAACTATGCAACGAATTGGAATGGGATGAAGATTATCGAAAATCCTCCGGGATCGCATTATGGTCTGGTTATGCAGAAAATTGAATTCATAAAATAGTGAGTAATAAGTACGGTTGCTAACAATGTATAAAAATAATAGCCGAAACAGTAGTAAATTCAAGGCTTGTAGCCCACTTCAACTTACTTGCAACCTGACAGGAATGAAGCCCGCAATCGGCTACTATTCTTATACTAACCGTTGTGTGTCATGCAAGAAGAATCCTACTAATAAGATATTATTATGATAATTGATGGACATTCACATGCTTGTGGAAAATTTTTAACCGCTGAGAGTATTGTAAAAGCACTTGATAATAATGGGGTTGACAAAGTTGTACTTGTACCTGGAGAACTAAACAGTAAATCAGAATATTCTTTACCAGACATAGCTGCGATATTTCCAAAATATAATGTAGTTAAAGTAACTAACTACCTGACTAAATTTGTAATGAAACTGACGGGAAAAGTTAAGGATATTCCTGCTG
>JBHOSY010000007.1:0-50441 GCA_042584165.1 Bacteroidota bacterium
AGGCTACTGCACCTGCCGCTGCGGCAGTCATTCCATGCTTGATAAAGCTTCTTCTTTTCATGATATGAGTATTTTATCTTTATTAATTTTTAAAACATTCAAACAATTCAATCCCGCAATTTATGGAATTATACCAAAAAATAAAACCCGAATTGGGTGTAATGTATTTGATTGATCTAAATATGTGAAATCGTTAGTATATTATCAAAGTCTTATGTGTTTTTTGCGGCATATTTGTCATTCTGAAAACTAAATCGTAAATCGGAACTCGAAAAACATATTGTTAACTATGGAAAAACGATCACCATTTCCCCGGATTTTCTGGGTAGCCAACAGCATTGAAATTCTGGAACGGTTTGCTTATTACGGAATATATATGGGTTTTGGAATTTACCTGCAACATCTTGGATATTCCAGGGATCAGTTAGGTATAGTACAGAGTATTTTTCTTGCACTTTCCTATCTGATACCTTTATTCTCAGGAACACTGGCAGATAAATATGGATTTAAAAAGATGTTAATTGTATCCTATCTGGCCTATCTTCCCGCCATATTGTTATTGATTTTTACGAAATCCTTTTCTGGTATTGCTCTCACCATGTTGAGCATCGGTTTTGCTGCGGGAATTTTCAAACCTCTCATATCCGGAACTGTCAGAGCAGTTACGGATTCCACAAACAAAACTCTTGGTTTTGGTATTTTCTATCAGATGGTAAATGTTGGGGCCTCTTTCGGACCTTTGGTGGCAGGAAACCTGCGGGCAATTTCATGGGATTATGCTTTCTATGCAGCAGCTATTGCCATTGGAATTATGTTCCTGATTACATTATTTTTTTATAAAGAACCAAAAAGGGAGATTGAAGGAGCAACACTGAAGAAGAAATTTCAGGATATTTTGGAAGCTTTATCAGATTTCAAGTTTCTTCTTTTCATTATTTTACTGGGATTGTTTTTCTGGTTACCATTCTGGGCTTTTTTCAATATCCTGGCAATATATATCAATGACCATGTAGATACTGTTACTTTATTTAATCAGGTAAGTGGACTCCTTGGAGTTGGATTCGCGAATCTTATATCTGGAGAGATAGATGGTGTAAAAAAAGTTCTGGGGGAGACAATAGCACACACAGGTTATGTGATCATTGTATTCCAGATATTTGTTTCTCGTATATTTGAAAAAAGACCCGCTATCCCTTCCTTTAATTTCGGTCTGTTTGTTGCAGCTATTGGATTTGTTGTCCTGGCTGTATCTATTTTAGCAAATCCAGCATGGGTATTTTTAGGAGTTTTTCTATTTGCCGTTGGTGAAATGATATCCTCACCGAGAATACAGGAATATATAACATGGATTGCTCCCAAGGAGAAAGCAGGATTATACATGGGTACCAATTTTCTGGCCACTTTTATTGGAGGCGCTTTGAGTGGGATATATACTATGGTAATGGGAAAATTTGAAGCCATAAACCACCCTGAGTATATCATGTATACACTTGCGGTTCATACATTGCTTGGAATTCTATCGATTTTTATCTTCGTTAAAGTCTTCGGAGAGTTTAAAGAAATGGAGCAGTAGATTTTATGGATGCCATTGCTAATCTTAAATATGCAGTCAGGGATAGCATCCCTAAATACTAAAAGAAGAAGCCATAATCCAGTTTGAAAAGGATCTGATCGTCAGTGAAAGAATCGGCGATTGTAAATGTAAATACATACTGCCTTAACGGAGCAATCCAAATTCCCCCACCATATCCAACGTGCCAATGACGTGAATATCCATCTGGTGCAGTTGGATCATTGCCATTATTGTTTTCATACCAGACGCGTCCGGTATCGGCAAATCCCAGGAATCCAAGACTACCAGGAAATAGAGGCATTCTGAAATTTATAAATCTTGTACGGATATCCATGTTAAGAAAGAGTGTGTGATCTCCGGAAAAACGCATCCGTCGATGTCCCCGCAAATTTGTGGATCCACTAAGGTCGTTCGCCTGAAAAAACTGGTATTTACCAATATTTGATTGCCCTCCAACCCGGAATGCCAGGGTTGTGTTTAATCCTCCACCGGTACTTAAATACACAGCAAGATCTGATTTGATCTTGATAAAATCAGTTGAATCTTCATCTAATGCATAGGTGTACCTTCCTTCCAGATTATACAGTAAACCATGATGTGTAAAATGGTTATTATCCCTGATATCATATGTATATTGTACAAGAGGACCAAAATAATGATGGTCTTTTTCCAAAGGTGTATTTGGGTAATCTTCCAGGAATTTACGCTCGGTTCCATTGTCCTCATCCAATTCAAATAGATTGTAATGTAGCCCAAGACCTAATACATGTTTCCCAAGGCCAAAATCCCTTCTCAAAACCGGTTTTAAATCCAGCATCATGTACTTAACATGATAAAATCCTGTTTGTCTCAATGCTTCATCAAAGGTAGTTTCGTTTCCCATTCCATAGTAGTAATCTGTATAACTTGGATACCTGAAATCAATATCACAAAGTAAATTCCACTTGTTAATCACCCCGATGAAATCTCCACTATACATGCTTTTTACGGAATTCCTTGCAGGGGAGTAACTAAACTTAAAGGTTTGGTTTGAAGCATAAGGATTCTTCCTGAATCCATGTTTTATGATATTTGCTTCAGCATTAAGAAAGATGCCATCATCTGGACTGATATCAAAGTAAACATAGGGTGTTACTTTATTGTATTTAAAATCATTTCTATTATAGACATTTACATCCACATGATTCGAGGTTCTATTTCGTGTTTCCTTACCTGGTATAAACCTGTTGCCTGTTCTTGTATCATATACCAGTGTTTTTTTTAATAATCCGCTCACTTTTGACTTATCTGTTATATAGTCATTCCCATCGCCACCTATTACACGAACCTTAATACCTTTTTTAACATCACCGATTATTTGAAAATGGTCATCTTCTCCCAGGCCATATAACCTGATCTCATTTGTTTCATTGGTTTTAAAATTCCTTTGATAAATTATCTGGTCAATTTTCCCGGATTTATTTTTTAGATCATAAACAGTAACTCGCGTCGACTCATCATCCACCCTGTTAACCATAAAGAGTTCTTTTTCATCACTTCCCACAACGTTGACATTTTTTGCCAGAAATGAATAATATGTACGAGCATAATCCGGAAGGTCAATTTTTCTTTGTTTCAGTTTGGCAATAATTGTTTCTCCTGATAGATCAAAAATTGGTTTTGGCAAACTTCGTATTCCCTCTTCAATAACATCATCAGTCAACCTGACCTGTAATTCCTCAGCCATGGATACCCATTCATCCATAGTAGGTTGGGTGAGAAAGGCGCGGTCAAAATGACGGGCATTAAAGGCAAATCCGTTAATATTCCTGATTTTGTAGTCAAATCCCTGAAATTTCGTAGCGGGTGGTTGAGCAGTTCCATATCTGAGTAGCGCTCCATCGCTATTAAAAAAGGCCTGATCCCGGTCCCGGGGGATTGGTTGATAAACCTTTATTCCATCCTTATTCTTATTTGAAGCCCAGCGCCATTGATCATCATGTCGATCCCAGTCTCCAATCCATATATCAAATAACCGAGACCTGAGGGTATGTTCCTGATCGACAATTACCTCATTGTCTGTGTTTGTTTTCTTTATAACTTCTCTTGTATTTACAATATCTTTGGAGTTCCCAAAAAAGTCAGCATCATTCCAATCCCTGGATGGCCGTTCTTCGAATAAGAATAATCCGTTTGCAAAATCCTTCTGATATATTCCCAATGCCGGATCTCTTGGGAGATAAACCAGTTGAGGATTGGTGTGATACACTCCAGCAGCATCCGCCAGAGATGGAACTGCGAATGCACCATAAGGATGGGAGGCAGATATAAGATCTTTGACTAGAAATTCAGCAAAAGTACCCCTGAGGATGGCCGGGACAACAGCCTCAGGAAATTTTTCAATAGACCGCAAAACATATTGTTTCCTGTTTTTAGCCTCCAACCGTAAAGATTTGGTTTGCATTCCACCACCTCGCTGAACAACCTTTAGCCCTCCATGCATACTGTTGAAATCAAAGTAGGGAATGTCCTGAATAACACTTCCCCACTCCCTTCTATAGTTATTTCCCAGAAGGCCTGGTTTTGGATTTGTACTTCCATATGCTAATGAGGCCAGCGTATCTATTGACATATTTTGGTAACTTAATGAAATCCGATTTCCATCAATTGCCAGATTTTCACTGTTGTTGAAAAGTTTTTTTGTAAAAATCAGGTCCTGTTCTCCGGTCTTAATGTCAACAGCCCAGAATTCAAGAACCACATCATCATTATCAAGGAATAGCAGTCGTGAAAATCCCTTTGAAGCGGTTCCATATCCTGCAATATTTTTAGATGAAACATGCGTTGATTTTAAAGAAGATCCACTAATTATATAATGTTGTTTTTCATCAGGGATATATTGCAGGGATCTTTCATGACCTGATAGATAAATCAAATCATCATGGAGCCTGAATATATCTTTCAATGCACTTGTCAGAAATTGGTATCTAAGGCTTACGATATCATTCAGATTACCTGAATACTTGCGGTAAAGAGTGTATAAGGATCCAAATAATGGTGGGGTAAGATGAATATATGCTGGTAAATAACCTCCGTGTGGTCCAAAACTCATTATTGGATGATGTCCTGCAACAATCACTTTTTTGCCTTTATTGCGAAAAATAGCATCCTGTAATTGCATCAGGAAATCATCTTCTTTTATCGGACATCCCTGTTCAATTTCGCGCCACCTTTCAATGCCCTGATTTAGCCACCACTGGGTGTCAATAATCAACAATACAATATCATCATTAATTTGGATCTCCGCAGGTCCGGGACATCCATGATCAGGAAGAAATACATTCCCTTTTTTAATCTGCCTTTCAACAAATCTTTCCTTTATGTCAATTGCTTCTGGCCCTTTAATACCTCCAAGTTCCCATTCACGTTTCCCGGGTATAATAAAAACATTTCCTTTGAAATTATTTAATATGGTCGTGATTCTTGTAGTCATCTCCCCAGCAACTGCTGATTCAAGTACATTGGCATCTTTACTGATAACTTTTTTTGGAATAATATCCCCAAGCATTATCAGTGAACTGTTCTCATGACCCTGCCCCATCATTTCAAACATACGTTTTAATACAGGGTATTCTGTCTTAACTCTAGTATCACCATAATCGCCTGTAAAATATATGATGTGAGATAAGGAATCTGGTTTTTGATCAGGATTTGCCAGGGCTATTACTGAATGAAACGTCAAAAAAATCAGTAGATGGATTTTAATGGAAATGTTACTGATAAAAAATATGTTCATGATTTTACCATATCCTTCAATCTCCCAAATAATGCAATTTATAATGTTTTAGCCTATTCACAATAAATAATTCAAAGTCTGTTGTCTGGGTTAATTGATCCCAGGTGGCTTTAGGGACAAATTGAAAAAGATGTTTATGTTCTTCAATTAATATTATCAGAAACCCGGTTTCGTTGTTACATGAAAAATACCATCCACCCCGTACTCCATGATTCCTGTTTATTTTAAATTGCTCTGTTGATCGATAGGTTGCATTTTCTACAAGGTATATTGCTTCTTCTTCATTATAGAAATTATCTGGCAGACTGTCACATGTTGTATATTGTGGTCCAACAAGATAATTATGTTCAACATCCTGACCATAACAGTTATTTGATATCACTGACAAGATAATCATACAGCATAAGTAAAAATACCTCACAGGAATTTTCATAGGTTGTATTGTTGGATCCTAAAAATCAGGAAAACGTCATTAAATGTGCAAGTTAGAATAATACACCAAATCTTACATCCATATGTTCTGCAACATGTCCATGGGCCTTCAAGGTGCCACCGATATTAAATATTTCACCGATTTGATAAAACAATCCATACCGTTGAAAAAAAGTATGATCATTGGCAGGGAAAGGCCGCCACGTATACCATGCCATTTGCTGAGTAATTGAAATATTACCAAATACAAATGCATGACCTGCTAACAGAGATAAAACAAAAGGGGCATATTCATATCCTGATCGTTTATTCAATTCGTTAAATGATCCGTCATAGGAAAATTCAAAACCTGCAGACCAGGCATTGATATTGGTAATTGGCCCGTAGAGTCCTGCAGCTATGCCCGTCATAAGATTGTTTGATTTCTTATATTCCCCATCTTCAGGGACCACGCGAAGGGATCCAAACAACCTGGCATACTTTATGACACCATGTGACCGAAGCAGGTTGCTTTTTAGCTTTGGATCCATATTAAAAGGATTAATAATATAATCAGCCCCCAGGGAAAATGTAGGGAAATTGATGCCTTTATTCGGTATACTGGCACCTGCATTTGAGATATGGTTATAATTCAATGCAGTATTGAGGTTTATTTTATCTGATAGTTGATAATTTATAATAATATCCAGAGCAAGTAAAAAACTTAACGGAAAACTGTAAAATACATTTTCAGGATTTGTGATCTCATCATAAACCTGGTCGAGATATGTTATGCCAATCCCTCCCCTTAGTGAAATTTTCAATTTCTTTTTAAAGGAAATATAGGGTTCTCCAAAAAATACCAGGTTATAAGAATGGCCGAGAACATCCGGATTCATATAATCAAAATATATAAATGAAAGACCGATCCGGGAATAACAATCGCAGTTTGACCAGCTTTCATACGAATTCACCATCCTGGAAGCTTCAAATTGTAACCCCCAAGGATATGAACTGGAAATAGGTTTCAAATCTTTATGATGAGGTATTATAAATCCTTTATGAAGCTTAAATCCAATATAATATGCGCTTTCTATTGTATCTTTTTCAACCTGACCTTTCAAAATTGTTGGTTCTGACAGAAATAAGATAATTAATACAGTGGTATACTTTATGATAGGATTCCCTGTTGAGTATTCATGCCCTTGTGATTTAAAGACTACTTCAGATAATCTTTTTTTTAGCAGCCAGAAAATATATGATCGAGGATGCGAAATACGTATGAATAATATTTTGAATATCTTATTCATTTCGACAACTTAAATAGCTGTAAATCCTAACAAATTGATGATATGGAATTACTTAAATTTACGAATAGATCAGCTATTTTTGGATCAAATTCTATAGTAATGAAAAGACTATTCTTAATCTTCTGCGTTTTTCTTACCACCTCTCATGCCATTGGATGGGGACAGACGGGTCACAGGACAATTGGATTGATCGCTGAGAATCATATGTCTAAAAAAGCATTGAAGAATATCAAGAAGGTGATGGGAAGTGAGTCTGTTGCAATGGCAGGAAACTGGATGGATGAAATCAAATCTGATAATTCCTATGATTACATGAGTCCCTGGCATTATTGTACCATTCCAGATTATATGAGCTATGAAGAAGCAGGAACACCTGAGGAAGGTGATATCATTATTACATTGGAAAGAGTAATAAGTGAATTGAAGTTAAAGCAATTTACAGAAGGCGATGAACTATCTAATCTGAAGATACTGATCCACCTTGTAGCAGATATCCACCAACCATTTCATGTGGGGAATGGTACTGACAGGGGAGGAAATGATGTGAAAGTGGAATATTTCTGGCAATCTTCAAATCTTCACCGTGTTTGGGATTCTGGTATAATCGAACAACAAAATCTTTCATTTACAGAGTATGCAGCATGGATTGATTCCCCAACAGAAGAACAAATTACTACCTGGCAGAATTCAACGGTCCGAAATTGGGCCGTAGAATCCACTACTTTTCGAGAGGACATATATGATCTTCCTGAAAATAAAATTTTGTCCTACCGTTACAATTACGAACATATTCATACTTTAAATCTCCGTCTCTTACAGGCAGGTGTTCGTTTAGCTGGTGTTTTGAATGAGATTTATGGGTAGATACTCATTATATCTAAATTTTGGGCATTGAGATCATGAAATTGTGAATTCATGTTGACCGTTACTATAACCATAAGTGATTTTAAGGCTATTCATATCACATATTTTTTTCACAAGAGCCAGGCCGAGTCCCAGGGATACTTTAGAGGAGTTTGATTTATAGAACCTTTCAAATATCTTTTCTGATGAAACTTCTAGAGGTTCTCCATAATTACTGAAAGTAAGACTTTCATGGGAGGAAGATACCCTGATAGGCCCATCGGCAGTTCCATAATGCAGGGCATTTCTGGTCATGTTGGTAATTAAAATATCAAACAAGCGTGGATCGATATGCAACTCATGGTCATCAGATAAAATGGTTTCAATAACTATTGATTTCAGATCAGCAAGTTCTTTTATCGCTTCCAAATGATTTTCGATAATCGGTTTTGTTTTAATCTGTTCTTCACTGCTGAATTCTTCGTTTTCAATTTTAGTGAGGAGATTTAGCGCTACTCCAAGTGTTGAGATCCGGTTGGATTCATCATATATGGCTTTGACTTCCATGGTATGTGCTTTCATGACTGAATCATTTGACATCAGATTTTCCGCTTTATTTCTGATGATAGCCAGTGGTGTCTGGATTTCATGAGCCATATTCTCAGTATACTCTCTTATATTATTATAATCATCTTCGATCTTTTCCACCATTCCCTGGAAAAGATTTTGCATTTTCCGGAATTCTGTGGTAGATGTTTTTGTTGGGGATAGGAAATCAGGATAGCCTACCTTATAGGTTTTCATGTTTTCCAGGATTTTGTTAAATGGCCTGAAATAATATCCAGATAGAACTAAACTGAAAAATAACAATACTGCAGCCAATATGATAAATGAAGGAACCATTACCTCAACTATTTCTTCGCGCATTGTTATAAGATCTTCCATGTCACTTATCATGGTAACCATGTAATTATTTCCCCCTACATTTACAACAGTCCTTTTTATACGGTGCAGCATGAGCTCTTCTGAATTTCGATGCAACATCATCGTATCTAAATAGACAGGATAAAGAACCGTATCCGGTTTGGCATCCAGAGCAATTACCGCAGTATTTGGATTTCTTTTTGATCTATCATGTCCGTTTTCTATTGACCACCTGGTTTTTCCTTCCTCTCTTCTGAAACGTCCTTCAAGTTCCTGGTCAATATTCTTGGTAAATTCTGTTTCAAGTAGTTTTGCTGTTACGTAAAACGCGATCAGTGTAAATACGAGGTAAACAAGGGTCGTTTTTGATAAAAGATTATTAATGCCTATACCTTTCATTGCATGGATTTGTTTTAGTGATCCGAGAACTTGTATCCCATCCCATATACAGCCTTGATATAATTCCGGCAGCCTTCATTCATCATCTTCTTCCGAAGATTTTTAATATGGTTATAGACAAAGTCGAAATTATCAGATTGATCAATATTATCTCCCCATAAGTGCTCTGCAATACTTTCACGAGTTAATACACGATTACGGTTATATAAAAAATATAACAACAAATCATATTCCTTCTTTGTGAGAATTACTGGAGTATCATTTATGAAAGCCTGGGAAGCTAGAATGTCAACTCTGACTTCATTCATGGATATGGTGTTGTCTCCATTGAATTTGAATCGTCGGATTATTGATCTAACCCTGGCAATTAGCTCAGCCCGATGAAATGGTTTTGTGAGATAATCATCTGCACCTAGTTCAAGTCCCCTGACTTTGTCTTCAACTGCATTTTTAGCAGTCAAGACCAAAACTCCTGTATTATGTTCAGCGTTTTTCAATTCCGGTAACAGGTCTAATCCGCTACCGTCAGGCAGACCGATGTCCAGAATTACCAGGTCATACTGGTATACACTGATTTTATCACTGGCTTCGAACAATGATATTGCATGTTCAGCAACAAAACCATTCTCAGAAAGGAATTTCAGAATATCCTTTGCTAGTTCAATATTGTCTTCTACCAGGAGTAGTTTCATGATGTTTGCGCAATATAAGACCAAATTTTGTAGAGAATTTGTTGTTTATCAAGAATTTAAGCAGGTGAGGAGGATATCACTAAATGACCATATTACAGTTAGAGATGACATCCCTGGAGTTATAAAAGGTTTGGAATTTTTTTCTGAAATAACTATTTCCTGATCACAAAAATATTGAGAGACAGGAATGAAAATAATATCACAAAACTAATAAGAGAAATAGGTGGCATATACCCTGGCCATTCATTGGGAGTGAGGCACCCACAAAAATACGTGTCCAGACATTATCAAGAGACCCAATATAATAACAATTTTTATGCTGAAAATGATTTCCAGGATTTTTGAATGGAGGTTAGCCTATTATTCCAGAATTACTTGATTATTTTCCAACCTGTGGCATAATAATTGTGTTATTCATTTAGGAATTACTGATAGTCATAACCACATAAGAGAACACGGATAGAAAAAAGTGAGGTTGGATATGTTGGGTTAGGTGATTAATTGAGGCACGACAGCTAGTCGTGCCTTTTTTATATTACATTGATATTATTTTAAAAAGCATTATTATTTTTAAATATGATTTCATAATAAAAGTGATTCCTTAGATGAACGCAGAGAAAAATACATCCTTGGGCTTTCATTTGATAAATGCTGGTATTTTTTATACGATTATTATTTTCTTATGGCCCTTATTAATGATCATATCACCATATAAGGGTTCCGATAAAGAAGTTCTACTTATGATTGCAGAAAATCCCACACTATACAAAATCATCTTTTTCAACGCTTCCTTGATTGCCCCGGCCACGATCTATTTATTAATAATATATATCCTATGGCAAAAAGAGGTTAGAATTCCTATGATTGGTAATCTTGTGAGTTTGATTTTTGTATGTGCATATTTTCTTCTTGTCACAATTGCCTATGTTTCACAATATGCTTTATTACCAGGATTGTTAACCCAGGGAGTCAGTGACCATGCTGAAATGTGGTATTTCGGATCATTTAATTCTATAACATATTTTCTGAATCAATTGGGGTATGGTATGCTAGGAATTGCTGGTATATTAATAGGATTTCATATGTTAAAATTACCCGGACCACCAAAGTGGATCGGGAGAATGTTATGGATTTCAGGAATATTATCACTGATTGCCTTTTCAGGTTTAGTAATTAATAATCAAATGATTAATTCCCTGACTGTGGTTGGAGGCATAACCGTTATTCCCATTGGAATTGTAAGTTTTATTTGGGGATTGAAACTGAAAAATTCCAATAATCGTTAACCCAATAATTTCAATATTTTGAATTTCAGATTGTATTTTTAGTATCATAAAAGCTGATTTATGTGTTGAATCTGGAAATTTTATAAATCTTTGTTACAGAAGTGAAAAAAATATATGATTTTTCCATTAAAAAATTTACTTTTAAAATTACCGAACACTACATCTATCTAATTAATGAAATACACTTTCAAGGGTCTAACCTCCGAGGAGGCACGATTGTCGAGGGAACAATATGGCTCTAATGAGCTGGCACCTCAGAAGATTGAAAACTTTTGGGACAAACTGAGAGGAAACTTCAAGGATCCCATTATCATCATTCTTATTGTTGCCTTAATTATCATATTTATCCTCAGCGTATTAGAATACACAGAATGGTATGAGGCAGTTAGTGTTGCAGCCGCAGTTTTACTGTCAGTATTAGTATCAACTCTTTCTGAATTTAAGAATGAACAATCATTCCAGAAACTTCAGGAAGAAGCTTCCAAGATAAAAAGCCGGATTTTCAGGGATAATGACCTTGTCGAATTAGTGGTCAACGAGGTAGTAGTTGGGGATTATATCCTTTTACAGGCTGGCGATAAAGTGCCTGCTGATGGGAGACTGGTCAGTGGGGATTTGAAAGTAAACCAGGCTTCTTTGACTGGTGAATCCCAAACCGCTCACAAAATTCCAGCTCCTGAAGGATACGAACCTGAAGAAGACGACTTCAGTGATAAATACCTGCTTTTCAGAGGATCAGTGATAGATGAGGGTGAAGGGGTATTGGAAGTGGATAAAGTGGGAGATGATACATTTTATGGTCAATTAGCCCAGGAACTTTCTGTAAGTGAAGAAAGGTTGTCTCCTCTTCAGGTAAAACTTGCTGATCTGGCGAAAATGATAAGTAGGTTTGGTTACATAGCCGCCACACTGATAGCGGTTGCGTTCATGTTCAACAAGGTATTTATTGCACACAGTTTCGATCCAGGGGAACTGAGTTTGTATTTTTCTGACTGGCTGGTAGTAGTCAATGATTTCTTGGATGCCATTATTTTGGCCATTATCATAGTTGTTGCCGCTGTACCGGAAGGATTACCCATGATGATTGCGATCGTTCTATCGTTGAATATGCGTAAGATGCTGAAAGCAAAAGTACTAGTCAGGAAATTGTTAGGTATTGAAACCAGTGGCAGCATTAATATTCTTTTTTCTGACAAAACGGGAACCATCACAAAAGGTATGCTGGAACCCAGGTTATTTATTATAGGTAATCGGAAAAAGTTTAATGGCTATGAAGACATGCCTAAAAAATTACAGCAGATTCTGAATTTTTCAATTTTAGAGAACACATCATGTGTAATATCTCCACAAGGCGTTCCGATGGGTGGAAATATGTCAGAAAGAGCTATTGTTGAGTTCGTTGATTCAGATGACCGGGTGAATAAATGGTATACCACTCCTGAAAATGAAAAAACCATATTATTCAATAGTACAAGAAAATTTTCCGCCACACAGGTAAAACAAAATATTGATTTAGAAGGTATCGATGGACCTTCAATAACCATAATTAAAGGTGCCTCGGAATTTGTAATGGAAGGGTGTCATCATTTTTATGATGAAAATGGAAATCTTCAGCCATTAAAGAATACCCAAGATGTAGAGGAAGAGATAAATAAGCTGGAAGCGCTGGGTATTCGCTTTATAACAATTGCGATATCCGATGAAGATATTAGGGAAGATGAGTCCCTTCCTGGTCAGAGAGTACTGGTAGGTGTGATGGGTATCCGGGATGAGATTAGAGAGCAATCTTCAAGTTCGATAGCAACTGCTCACCACGCCGGTATACAAGTAGTAATGATTACTGGAGATCAGAAGGGCACTGCAACAGCAATTGCTCATGATATCGGATTGACACAGGATGAAAATGATGGAATAACCCTGACTTCAACTGAACTCAACCAGAAATCTGATGAAGAATTATCAGGATTATTACCCAGATTGAAAGTAGTTGCCCGGGCATTACCGACGGACAAAAGCAGGCTTGTCAGGATTGTAAAGAGCCTTGGTAAAGTAGCCGGTATGACTGGGGACGGTGTAAACGATTCAGCTGCCCTGAAAAAAGCTGATGTTGGTTTTGCAATGGGTAGCGGATCTGAAGTAGCTAAAGAAGCCAGTGATATAGTGATCCTAGATGATAATTTCGCTTCGATAACCAATGCAGTTCTGTATGGTCGAACAATTTTTAAGTCTATTCGCAAGTTTATCATTTTCCAGTTAACTGTTAATGTTGCTGCAGTACTTACTGTATTTATCGGTCCATTTATTGGTGTGGATTACCCTTTAACCATCATTCAGCTTCTGTGGATCAATATTATTATGGATACACTTGCGGCCATGGCTTTCGGAGGTGAGCCGGCTTTGGAAAGGTATATGGAGGAAAAACCAATTATCCGGAAGGCAAATATTTTAACTAAGGATATGATATCTGAAATCTTATCTGCTGGACTATATATAGCCATGCTATCTGTAATTTTCTTATCCTTTGAGCCATTAAAGGAACTTTTTGTCCGTGATGGACAACCAAGTGATAAAGTCTTCTATTCAGCGTTTTACAATTTATTTATACTATTAATTACGTTTAATGCATTTAACGCCCGAACGGAAAAGACAAATCTATTGGAACATATCAATGAAAATAAAGGGTTTATGCAGGTAATTGTTTTGATCCTTTTTCTGCAGGTGATTATTACGTATGTAGGAGGATCGATCCTCCGTTCAGTTGGATTACTCTGGAATGAGTGGTTAATTGTAGTATTAATAGCTCTGACTATCATACCATTTGACCTTTTAAGAAAAACTATCAGAGACAGGTATTTCCCAAAATTACTGGAATCCTGAATAAAGATTTAACAAAAAAATAGCCCCGGAATTATTATCCGGGGCTTTTTTTTATAAATACCTCATGCTTTCATTTTGAGTTAGTATTTTATTTAAGCTTAAAAATAGATCGAATATTTCCTGGATAACCGGATCAGGTTGTATATCCATGGTGAAGGGCATCAGATTACTTGTGAAAAAATATTATATTCACGCGGTTATTTTTTTAGCAAAGGATCATGGAGCAAAATTCATTCAACGGGAAACAAAGAACCAATATTGCATTCATTTCTTTACTGACGCTAGTGGCAACACTTGGTGGATTGTTGTTTGGTTATGATACAGCTGTTATTTCTGGAGCAGTAGGCTCGCTCCAATCTTTTTTCATTGATTCATTGAAGGAATCCGGTAATACGATGTCTGTAATATGGGAATATCGTGTTACAATCCTGGTAGTAATATTGCTTATTGATGTAGCAGTCGGTGGAATATTTATCAAGTTATTTGGTAAAAAGCGAGGTATAATATACACCATCGTACTAGTTCTCGCTTCTGTGGCAATCCTTATTATTGTTTTCAGCGCACCTGCGATCTTGAATGAGGAAACAGCAAATTCAATCAAGGGATTCACAATATCAAGTGCCCTGGTTGGTTGTATTCTAGGTGGCACCATTGCTGGTTTAGTAAGCCGTAATCTGGGGAGGAAAAATGGATTGATCCTGGCTGCTATGTTGTTTTCTATTTCTGCCATCGGATCGGCAATGCCTGAACAGTTAAATTTCCTCGGGGTTGAATCTATCACTGCCTTTATTTTTTATCGCATTATTGGTGGAATAGGTGTAGGAATGGCATCCATGCTTTCACCGATGTATATAGCGGAGATCTCCCCACCTCAGATCCGCGGAAAAATGGTTTCATGGAATCAATTTGCTATTATATTCGGAATGCTTATAGTGTATTTTGTGAATTATTCAATAGCGCTTCAAGGGAATGATAACTGGTTGGTGAACATTGGTTGGCGATGGATGTTTGCCTCCGAAATCTTACCTGCATTGTTGTTTTTTGTGCTTCTCCTGTTTGTTCCTGAAACGCCGAGATACCTTGTGATGAAGAATAAGGAAGATAAGGCTTATAGTATGTTATCTAGGTTGAGTGATGAAGGAACAGCACGACATGTTTTGAATGACATTAAAGAATCCCTTAAAATCAAAGACGCTCCCTGGTTATCTTATGGGTGGAAGTTAATTGTGATAGGGATACTATTATCTGTGTTTCAGCAGTTTGTAGGGATCAATGTTGTCCTTTATTATGCTCCCGAGATATTCAGGAATATGGGCAGTGGTACAGATACATCTCTTTTGCAAACCATCATTGTAGGAGTAGTGAACCTGTCATTTACAATTCTGGCAATATTTACAGTTGATAAGTTTGGCCGGAAGCCATTACAAATTATTGGAGCCATAGGAATGGCTGTTGCTATGTTCAGCCTTGGATTCTCATTCTATTCTGAAACTGTAGGACTTGGTACCTTGATGTTTATGCTGTTGTATGTAGCTGCTTTCGCCATGTCATGGGGGCCTGTTACCTGGGTATTACTGTCAGAAATATTCCCAAATAGAATAAGGGGAGCTATGTCAATTGCGGTAGCAGCTCAATGGATTGCAAACCTGGTCATCTCCTGGACTTTTCCGATGATGAATGACAATACATGGTTAAGTAACATGTTCCACCATGGTTTTGCATATTGGATATATGGGTTTATGGGTATATTGGCAGCGTTATTTGTATGGAAAATGGTTCCTGAAACAAAAGGGAAATCCCTGGAAGAAATTGAACATATATGGAGTTGACAGTTGTGAGGGTTGAGTTGAATGTTCTGAATTGTAATCATTAATTGGGAAGGGAATAGCTAATTTTTTACAATACGTAAATAACCAAATAGAATATGAACCATTTGTTTTAAGTCAATTATTAAATTCAAAATGAGTAACCAACCTTACAAACCCATTATAAACTGGCTTTATCTAGGAGCCTTTCTGGTTTTCCTGATGGTAATTATAGGGGGGATTACACGATTGACCAATTCTGGTCTTTCCATGTCGGATTGGCGTTTGTTTGCTGGAACATTTCCACCCATGAGCAAAGAAGCCTGGCTGGAGACCTTTGAGAAATATCAGCAGACTCCGGAATTTCAAAAACTGAATTACAGATTCGAATTAGACGATTTCAAATCAATTTTCTGGTGGGAGTATATTCATCGATTGATTGGCCGGATCATGGGAGTAATTTTCGTTGTTCCGTTCCTGTATTTTCTGTTAAAAGATAAAATTTCAAAACAACTCATTCCAAAACTTCTTATCATTCTTTTTTTGGGAGCATTCCAGGCTTTTGTAGGATGGTATATGGTAAAGAGTGGATTGGTAGACCGACCATTTGTAAGTCATTACAGATTGGCCTTTCACCTCATGACTGCACTTCTGACATTTGGTTTTATAATCTGGACATCCCAGGATGAGGTGCATAAAAATGATAAGCCACATTTTAACTCTAAAAAGGGCTATCGAAACCTATTAATATCATTAATGTGTATTGCTGTCATTCAAATCATGTATGGGGCTTTTGTGGCTGGATTAAAAGGCGGTTATCTATATAACACCTTTCCCAAAATGGGTGACAACTGGATTGCAGAGGCTGTATGGGTTTTTGATCCCTGGTGGAAGAACCTTGTTGAAAACAGGGCAGGAGTCCAACTGATTCACCGGATCTTTGGGATGATTCTGTTGTTCATGGCATTTTTCACTTTCTTTAAATCCAGGAAAGAAGGATTAGAATCATCAAGACAGTATTTCTCAGATATAATTAGTGGAGTATTATTTGTGCAATTTCTTTTTGGTGTTTTTACTTTACTTTTAAAAGTCCCCGCATGGCTCGGAGTGCTCCATCAGGCGACTGCTTTCATCTTGATTTTTTATATCCTTCTACTTCTCCATACATTTAAAGTACATAGGGTGAGTTCATAGTTCGTTGAGGCATTAACTGATTAAATCTTCAATAAAAACTATCCAACTAATAAACTTATTAACAAATAAACCCATAAAAACACTCATCCAGTAGTTTGACAAATTGGCGGAAACTCAAAATCATCAAATCACTAAATCAATAAATCACCAAATAAATCTGCCACCCTGTCAGATTTTATTTCATTTATCAGAATGGAATGAATTTTGTCCATTTGCGCGAAAAGAAACTATAAACAAATGAAGGAAAAAGGACAAATTTCAATTCATACCGAAAACATATTTCCAATCATTAAAAAGTTCCTTTATTCAGATCATGAGATCTTTTTACGGGAGCTTGTTTCCAATGGAGTTGATGCAATACAGAAGATTCATGGACTTACATCCATTGGAGAATATCAGGGTGAATTGGGAGAGTTGAAGGTAAAAATCGACATTAATAAAAAGAAGAAAACCATTACTGTCAGCGATAATGGTATCGGAATGACAGCTGAAGAGGTTAAAAAATACATAAACCAGATTGCTTTTTCAGGAGCTGCTGAATTTGTTGAGAAATATAAGGAAAAGGGGGATGAAAGCCAGATGATAGGCATGTTTGGACTGGGATTTTATTCTTCTTTTATGGTTTCCGAAAAAGTTGAAGTTATTTCCAAATCGTACCAGGAAGAGGCTGAAGCAGTAAGATGGGTTTGCGATGGATCAACGGAATTCGAGATTTCCTCAGCCGTTCGAAAAGAGAGAGGTACTGATGTGATTCTTTACATTGACAAGGATAATGAGGAATTTCTTGAGGACCACCGAATCAGGGAAATTTTAAATAAGTATTGTAAGTTTCTACCGGTCCAGGTAATCTTTGGCGAGAAGGAAGAAACCGTTAAAGATGATAAAGGAGAGGTTGTTAAAGACAAGAAAGGTAATGAGAAAAAGGTCAAGAAAGATGATGTGGTCAATAACACAAATCCTATCTGGACAAAGGTGCCAACTGATCTAAAGGATGAGGATTATGTGGAGTTTTATAAAGAGTTATATCCATTTTCGGAAGATCCACTTTTCTGGATCCATTTGAATGTAGATTATCCTTTCAATTTGACAGGCATCCTGTATTTCCCGAAAATTAAGAATGACTTTGAGTTAAACCGCAACAAGATACAATTATATTCCCGTCAGGTATTTATTACTGATGAGGTGAAAGACATTGTGCCGGATTTCCTTCAGTTACTTCATGGCGTGTTAGATTCACCTGATATTCCCCTGAATGTATCCCGTAGTTTTCTCCAATCTGACAGCAATGTAAAGAAGATAAATTCCCATATAACCAAAAAGGTAGCTGATAAGCTTGCTGAACTATATAAAAAGGACAAAGAAGGGTATGAGAAAAAGTGGGATGATATGTCCATCTTCGTGAAGTACGGAATGATCAGTGATGAGAAATTCTATGATCGGGCAACTGAATTTGCCTTGCTGAAAAATGTGGAAGGCAAGTATTTCGGTTTTAATGATTATAAAGAAAAAATTAAATCTAACCAGGAAGATAAGGACAAAACGATCGTACATCTTTATACAACTGATGTCAGCAAACAGGATGGATATATCCAGTCTGCTAAAAATCGCAGTTATGATGTACTTATTATGGACGGCATTCTCGACAGTCATTATGTTAATACACTGGAGATGAAACTTGAGAAGACAGCATGGAAAAGAGTAGATGCAGATACCATTGATAAATTGATCGATAAAGACGAGAAGAAAGAGAGTATTCTTTCCGAGGATGAAAAAAAGCAGCTGGAGGAATTATTTAAGGAGGCCGTCAACAATACCAGTGTCACCTTTAGTGTAGAACCATTACCGGTGGATGAATTACCCGTGGTTATTACCATGCCGGAATTTATGCGAAGGATGAAGGATATGTCGAAAACTGGTGGTGGTATGCCGTTTATGGGTGCCGGTCCGGATATGTTTAACGCTGCAATCAATGCCAATCACCCGATGATCAGTAAGATCCTTGAAGCAAAAAGAAGTGATAAGAAAACCAAGCTGGCCAAACAGGCTTATGATTTGGGCTTGCTTGCTCAGAATATACTTTCAGGTCCCGGATTGACTGAATTTATTAAGCGCAGTACGGACTTGCTTTCAAAATAGGTTGAATGAATAAGGGTGCCTTCCTTTCAAGGGATGGCATCCTTATCTATGCCAGGTTCATTACGGGAACCGGAACTTTGATCTCTATCTTAATTTGTGAGATTTCGTTTTCTAATCTTCCCAGATCCTCAAGAATTTCGGTTTTTTTCTCTTCGAACCTGCCCTTTATATTATTGAAAAGTTCCCGGTAGTACGAAATCCCTTCTTCTAGATTGTCCTGAAAAGCTTGAATGCTTTCAAGTTTCTTTTGTGGCAGATCTTCACCGATCTCCCGGATCTTTTCTTTGAGATGATCGATATATAAACTAAGCTCCTTGATAAACATATGAGGGCGGTCCTCTCTTTTTATAATGTTGATCCTGCCATAAATATGGTCAATCATTTTTTTCAGCGACACAATTTCAGAAAAGTAGGCTATATTGGGTCCCGGGCAAACCAAAACACCTTTCTCTTCTGGCTTGGTTTCCAGATCTTTTGTTAAAAGTGCAGATTCCCCCAGGCCAACACAAAGACATGATTTATCAATAATCTTATCAAATTCTTCCTGGTATTGCTCCATATTTAGATTCCTGTTTCCAAGCTCTCTGATTTTTAATTTCTGATAACTGCGTGATGCTGTACAAATAGGTGCATTTGTAAATTCAGTATTTGATATAAGATATTTTACTGTACAGGGACTGCCTGGCTTACCTTCTTCAACCAGTTTTAATTTTTCCAGGTCTTTGGTATTTCCCCGGAGACTGTTGAAAGGAACACCCAGTGGAGAGATATTACTTAGATAGAGATCATTTTCTTCAGCTTCACTTAACAGCGACATAGTTTCATGTTCAACATTTGTCACTTCCGGTACTAGCAGGAATGGTGATCCCCATCCTACAGAATCTACTTTATAGTGATCCAATAGAAACTCGTGCTCTTCTGCAGTGCCAACACCACCCTGTGCAGTTATTTTTAATTCCAGTGGTTCTTCAGGACAAGGTTTTCTTTTGGTTTCCAAAGTAGCACGAAGAAGATCAAATACAGAATTCAATAAAAATTCTCGATTATCTCTAAACTCTTTTAAGATGGGTCCCATAAGGTATCCATTTGTGGCGAATGCATGCCCCCCGCAGTTTAATCCGGATTCTATCCGGTATTCAGATACCCAGATGCCTTTTTTTGCCAGAAATTTTCCCTGGATTAACGCTGATCGATAATCGCTGACCTTTAGAATAATTTTCTTCTCTATATGTCCATCTTTATCTGGATAAAAACCATCAAAATTTTCGATATAACTGTATAACCGTGGATTCATCCCGGCAGAAAGAACCAGTGAAGAATCCAAATTACTGTTGGCAAATCCGCGTAATGCAGCATGAGCATCATTATATTCAACAGGAAGTTGTTCACCATTCCGTTTATTGGCTTTATCAACTTTAGTCATAATATTTACGTCAATACTCCCGGGAGTCAGTTGCTCTTTTACCCACTTTATAGCTTCCTGAAGATCCATGCTCTCTTTGATTTGATGGAACCTGTTTTTAATTGTCGAAGAATCCGGTAACATACCAAGGAATTTTTCAATATCTCCTCCCTTTTCATTTATCGAACTCTTCAGGTTTTCAATATTATCTTTGACGATTTTATCAACCAGGTTGAGATAAGCGGTTGTTCGTTTTGCACGAAAATCTTCAATTTTCTCAGAGATCTCTTCAAAGTGTATTTTTAACTTATTACTGTAAAACTTCCGCATTTTTTCCATCAGTAAGTCATCAACGATGGAAATGACTGATGAAATTCCATAATGAGCTACTTTTACAGGTGAGTCCACTGTAAATCCCAGACCCATTACTGGAATATGAAATGAATGTTCCTCTTTTTTCCGCTTCATGTTGATAGATTTATCCTAGGGGAAAACGCACAAACTGGTTTGATTCTTAATGAAAACTGCAGCTACAGACATGGATAAAGCATAAAAACCATCCCAACCGCACACTCCCTGTATTAATTAGTTTACAAAGTAGCCCAATTCCTTGTCAAATAAAAAGAATATTGATGTCTTTTGGACTGAATGGATGCATTTTGACATGAAACTGATAATTATCCCTATTTTATACTAGATTATTATTGATACATTATAGATCTATAATACGGCTTATTCAGGTATTATAAGTTTTATGTGATCCTTCTATATTATTTAGTGTGACCTATCGGTAAAACGATCTTCACCCTGGATCCGGGATAAAATCTTAACATTTACCCCCCCCCAAATAACGGGATTTTTAAATAATTGATCTTATCTGGTATTGAATTTGTTAATGAAATGTTAACAACAACAATTAATTATCAAACTCAAAAGATCAGGAAACATGAAACAGTTATTTATTATTGTTATTTTATTTATGCTGGCATTCCAAACAAAGGCTCAAGACAGTACAAGGGCCGAGCTGGAGCCCTGGATGGTTAAGATGTATTTCTTGCCTTTAACTGCGAATTTCGAGGGTCGAATTGGTGATTCATTCAGCGTCGAAGCAGGTGCAGGAATTGGTGCAGGCTGGGCAATTGAAGGAGATGGTCAATTTAAATATGTCGTTTATCCAAAAGCAAATCTTATGCTTAAGAATTATTACAACCTTGACAAGAGGTTAAAAAAGGGTAAAAGAACTGCGATGAACTCCGGGAATTACTGGGGATTATATAGCGATTTTGCTTTTGCACCTATTGCTGAGAATTTCGAAAATGGGTATAAGTGGGGATTGGTTGTTGCTCCGGTATGGGGATTCCAACGTAGTTATCCAAGTCTTATAACCTGGGGATTTAACTTAGGTTATGGAATAAACATGGATAATGAAAACACACGTTTAAGACCCGTATTTAATCTGCACCTGGGATTTATTTTAGCCAAGTAAGTAAGATTAGGATACGAAAAACAAAGAAGGGCAGAACCTAAAGAAATTATCCGGCCAAGGTTCTGAATTAAAGCGAAATGGATCGCATTTATTGAGAGGAGCCAGTCTACGGTGTAGGTATATGAATACACGAAGATCACAAAGTAGCTCCGGGTTTTAATCCCGGAGTTATCTTATATCTCTGTATCTTCTGTGTCTTCTCTATATTCTTGGTTACTATACTATTTAACTACCTCAACTCCTCTCCAAAAGGCAATCCGGTCTTTTATCCCTTCTGCAGGTTTACTGGGTTCTTTATAGTACCATGCAGCGTTTTCATTTTTTGCCCCACCCACATCCAGAGAATAATAGGAAGCTTTACCTTTCCAGTGACAGATTGTGCTTGTCTCACTGATTCTGAGAAATTCTTTTTTTACACTTTCAATAGGGAAATAATGATTCCCTTCAATAATAATCGTGTTATCACTCTCAGCAATTACCTGATCGTTCCACAATGCTTTCATGCTTTCATGTTTTTAGTTTTTATTTTATAAACAGCACATCGCAAAAAAAGTGTTGTTTATCTTGGAAATTTTCAGCAATTGTCAATTCGGCGGCATTTGCTATCCCATTAATCATGACAGAATCATACTTTAGAGATATTTCCGTATGGATCAGCTCCAGGTAATCAAAATGAACCGAAGTATTAAGTGCATCGAAATATACATCCTGCTCCTTCATGCTTATCAGATAACTTATTGCAGCTCCGGCATCCGGGTCATAATAAGGGAAATGTTCAAATTGATCTGTGTGAAAATCTGCACCCATTTCCCGGTTTAACCTGACAAGAAGGTTTTTATTAAACTGACTGGTAATTCCATGAGGATCATCGTAAGCAGCCTGGATAAGACGGGGATCTTTCTTAAGATCAAATCCGATCATGAGCATGTCATCATTCTTCATTTCATCGGACAACGATTTTACAAAATCAATTGCTTCTTCGAATGTGTAATTGCCAATATTAGCACCCATAAAAAGCGTCACACACCGAATATCCCTCCTCTCCTTGAAATCATGCAGGGCTTGTTGAAAGTGTTTAACCTGTGGTTCCATTTGTAGTGTAGGAATCAATTGTACTAAGCGAGATGTAAGATTCTCCAAAACATCAGGAGAAATATCTACCGGTGCATAAACAAAATTAGCGCACTTTTCCTGTAAATATTTTAGAAGAATTTCAGTTTTAGTTCCATCTCCCGGACCCAGTTCCACCAGTTCATAAGGTGATCCATCAGCACAAAACAATTTTAGGAACCGATTCAGGTTGCACTCAAGAATCTCTGTTTCACAATTAGTAAGATAATACTCTGGCATACGCATAATCGACTGGAAAAGCTTATCACCAGTATCATCATAAAATAACCAGGATGGAAGACTTTTTGGGGACTTGAGTAATCCTTCTTCGACAGTTTGCAGTATTTTGAGGTTAGTGGTTTGGGTATCTTTCATGTTATGTTTTACTTCTCTGAATTTTGGTGTGTTTTGTAAACTTACCTGTTTTTAAAGGGAAACCGAGGATTACAGAAAGCACAGGCTATTATTATTTCCTGCATAATCTGATACCATTAAATTGCCATTGTAAGTGAGGATGGAAAAAATTCCGATATGTAAACCGGGCATGGCCGGGGGATGTAGCTATTGATGCACCTCTCAAAACCATCTGGTTAACCATAAACTTTCCATTATATTCACCAACCGCACCCTCCGGTTTCTCAAATCCCGGGTATGGAAGATAAGCACTCGCTGTATATTCCCATCTGTATCCCCACTCGAATTGATTGCAGGCAGCTTCCCATTCAAATTCAGTGGGAAGCCGCATTCCCTTCCATTCTGCAAAAGCAGCAGCTTCATAAAATGAAATGTGTGTAACCGGTTCACTCAGAGGTAGTAGTTCAAGTCCTTTCATTGCATATTTCATCCAATACCCATCAATATTATGCCAGTACATCGGGCGGTCCATACCGGTTTCATTGATCCATGCCCATGCATCGCTGTGCCACCATTCAGTTCGATGATAACTTTCATCCTCCAGAAATTCCAAGTACGCTTTGTTTGTAACCAATGATCGGGAGATTTCAAAATCATTCAATTGCACATTGTGGGATTTCCCTTCATTATCATAGGCAAAATCATTCCCTGTATGGCCGATTTGGTAAATTCCACCTTCCATCTCAATATATCCATCCTGTATTTTCCCATTCCATTCTACAAAATTGTCATCATATACCGGGAAGAGCGGATTATGACCTAAAATGTATTTGATATCTGTCAGCAACAGTTCCTGATGCTGCTGTTCATGATGTAATCCCAGTTCAATAAAATCGAATACTTCATCCGGGAGGCGTTCAAAATTTTTTTCCATTTCGGAATCAACAAACTGTCGATATTCAAGAACTTCATCCACAGTCGGGCGTGTCATATTGCCCCGGTTCGGTCGGATTACCCTGTCACCAACTGCTTCATAATAACTATTGAACATATAGGCAAATCTTGGATGAAACCGTTTATAGCCCTTAACAAATTTATCCAGGACGAACTCTTCAAAAAACCATGTTGTATGCCCCAGATGCCATTTTGGGGGACTTACATCCACAACGGGTTGTGCCACATAATCTTCAATTTTCAGAGGATTACAGATCTTTAAAGATCGTTGACGAACTTTCTTAAAATGTTCAAAAGAGATAACGGAAATTCTCTCTGTCACAGGGGTATTGTTATTCATAATTAAATACGGTCGAGACCATTGACTCTAATATTACTCAAATTTAACTCGTCAACTATGATTTCAATACCTTCCTTAAAGAAATTGATAGCTTTTTCTTCCTGATTATTTACATCGGTTTCTTTTGTGAGAATACTTAATGGCATAGCATATCCGTGCCAGCTATCCGGTAATGGCATAAATCCTCCACATTCCAGTTTCACAGGAATATTTAAAACAACATCATCTGATGACCAGTAACTTAAATAATAATAGGGCTCATTGATCATCGAGTCTTCGATCGCCAGACCCAGTCCCAGGCTTTTCTTAAGGTTCCCATTTTTATCTTGATCAAGGGGAAGCAAGAGACCTACATCAAAATGATGAGGCCATATCCGCACTTCTGAAGCTCCAGAAAAAACTTTTTGAATCCGTGTAAATAAATCAAATGAATTGGACCATAGATTGCTCCAGATGATAAGGATTTCCTGATCAGGATTTTTGATTACTTCATCTTCTCCATAAGGATGAGAAGAGATTTCAAAGTGATTTATTGACCGGTAATCATCTCCATTAAAACCTGCTTGATCCAGTAAAACTCTGCACTTATCTATGCATTGGGCGATGGTGTTGTATTCAATTAGAACATGTTCCTGAGAGTTTTTTGTTACAATATTGAGGCAAAACCGGTCCAGGTTAAATGACATATAAACATCAGGAATAATGTGGTGATGGCTGATTAAAGAATTCGTAGAATAATCCCACCCCAGGTTATTATGGGAGTCGTTTTCTTCGTGCTGCAGGTAACTGTTGCCAAACATGGTAACCAATTGTGCTATTTGATGTAATACAGTGCCAGTGAAATTGAGCTTATCTAAATCCTGAGGAGGGATAAATTGCCAGTTTTGCATCTTTGTTGTTTTTGAAAAAGTAAGGAAATCGATTTAAATTCCAAAGTAAAACTTAATAATGGTATAATTGTTTCTAACACCTTATGTGACTATTTGGATCAAGTTTCAAATTTTTACTTTCTTATCAACCCAAATCGGACTCGACCAGGCAAATTGATCATTACACTGTTCTACCCTGGCGTAGTACCAGTTATTTTCCTTTCCATCATCCTTATCAACTAACGAGAATGATGATTTATAATTCTCTTCAAATACGATCCTTTGGACCATCGCGGATTCCCATGGGAAATCCCGGGTAAATAAAGGAGAATTACTCTCAGCAAGATCTTTAAAATGGAATGTTTGCTTGATTTCAGTTGGTCTTTTCAAGGAAATGGTTAGACGAGTTTCCGGATCTCCCAGGATTTTCAGAATTACTGCTTTCTGGGAAAAATCATCAACCTGATGCTTCAGGGATGTGAATGATATTATATGTGCTTTTTCACCATTCCATGAAACGATCTTATCCCGACGCGCTTCATCCAGGGGACCCGGTGCAAAACAGGGATGTATCGTTTCCAGCGTACCATTTTCAATGGTGATTTCAAAATCCCAGTCAGCGATACGGTCCCACCCTAGGGCTGGCCATGGACCCCAGCCATAATCAAATCGAATTAACACTGGTTTCTGCCAGCTCCTTGATGAGGGAATTCTATCCATTGGGAAATCGCGGTGAATAACCCTGTTATTTTTAAGTATTTCAATCTGGTCTACCTGGTTCCAGCCTGTCACATTTACATCGATTTTCCTTTCAGGTGTAAAAGCAATTTCCTGTCCCATAATGGCTTCATTCAGGTAAAAGTCTAGTTCGATACGATCGCCGGTAACTGCGTACGTACGACGGTTCCGGATTGCATCAAAAACACCTTTCCGGGTAAGTTCATTTGTTTTAACAGCTGCCAATCCCTCACGATATCCTCCGGGAAATCCCAGGTGATCATCCGTGCTTGCAACAATGCCCATTCGATGTCCCTGTGAAAGAAGGTACTGCAGTGTATTTTTCGTCCATCGACCTCCTTCAGTATGCCGTTTGTATGGATATGGAGCCCGGTCATGATCAGCATTTCCCCATTCTGAGTAAGTTTCCAATACTGGTGAAACATCCGGATCCCTGAAATCCAAGGCAGCGCCCCGGTGACCTGCCGGATTAGCCGGATGATGGGGGATCATAATACACCCGCGTTTTTTGGCAAATTGTTGAAGGTCTTTTAATTCGTCAAATAAGGCAAGTTCGGCATCCAGATCCGGAAAGAGGACATGATAGTCACCCATACTTGTGGAGTGCCATTCATAACCTGGTATAACGACAAATTTCAAGGGTTCATCGAATTCCCGGTTCATATCAAGTACTTCAGGCCAGCGCGTTTTAGTAACTTCAAATCCAGCGATCCACTTTTTTTCAATGCCTTTTGAGTATGTGCTTATGTCATGCCAGTGAGCATGAGGAGTGAATGCAAAGAAATCGAGATGACTCCTGGCTATTTCATAAGCTCTTCTAAGGGAGCCACGCGCATATCCAACTTCATTATGGTTGTGAAGGTCACCGAAATAGGTTTTATATACTGGTTTATGTTTCGGACTTGAATAGGAGTCAGATTTGGATTGTGGATCTGTGCAACTGGTTAGGGGTTTCGAAATGGATCCAATGCCTAACAATCCGAGCATTTTTAACCAGTTACGGCGGGTGAGTTTATTAAGTGGTCTCATATTAGTCTAATTACTGTTTTTCATGAATGTGTACTTAAATTAGAGAATCCAATAAAGGATTCAAAAAGATCTGGTTCAAGTTGCAAACTTGGACCAAGTCTTAATGGAGATTATGAGTAGAAGAATCAAGGTTGCCTTCTTTATCTATTTTAAATACTCGCCTGACGTTTTTAGGGAATAAATATGTGAACCATTCTTCATAATTTCTTTGTGTCTTCGTGCATAGTGGCTAATTTGGGGGTGATTTTTTACCATGAAAACACAAAGACAAGGGGTATAAAGTCATATACGTTTTTAAATTCTAATATTATGAAAACAGGATCTATTTTTTCGCTAATTACACTATTGATATTAAGCTATACCGCCTTTTCCCAGGATTATCCGGTAATTTCAGAACATGAAAGGATTAAGAAACTGGAACCCCCATCAGGGAAAATGAAAATGGTATTTGATACGGATACCTGGAATGAGATTGATGACCAGTTTGCCTTGATTTACGCAATACTGTCAGAAGAACAGGTTAATCTTCAGGCTGTTTATGCAGCTCCATTCAAAAATAAAAGATCGAAGTCAGCAGGAGAAGGGATGGCGAAAAGCTACCAGGAAATCATTCGGATCCTTAAAATGTTTAACAAGGATCCCAAAGGATTCGCATTTGAAGGTTCTCCTGAATTTTTAGTTAACTTGGATAATCCACCCAGGAGTCCGGCTGCCCTGGACCTGATCCAGAAGGCCATGAAAACACCTGTTGGTGAGCCTTTGTACGTTGTAGCCGTGGGAGCTATCACCAATGTGGCTTCGGCGATATTAATCGAACCAAGAATTATTGAACGTATCGTTGTTGTCTGGTTAGGGGGACATGCACATCATTGGCCGGATACAAAGGAATTCAATCTTTGGCAGGATGCCAATGCAGCTAATGTGATCTTCGGCAGCGGGGTACCGGTGGTGCAATTTGCTGTAATGGGTGGGATTTCACATCTGACAACAACATCGGCAGAAATTGATCTGTATGTGAAAGATAAAGGGAAGTTAGGTAGTTACCTGGATGAAATATTTGATGAATATGTGAAGGGTCATGCAAGATCAAAGGTTCTTTGGGACATGTCAGCCATTGGATATGTGATCGATCCATCCTGGACCCCTTCTTACCTGACAGCCAGTCCACACGTGGCAGAAAATGGGGAATACACTTTCAACAAGCATCGCCACCAGATCCGGTATGTGTATTATATAAATAGGGACAAACTGTTTGGGGATTTCTTTAAGAAGTTGGAGACATATAGTAAAAAATAGGATACAGAAAACACTGAAAAGGTACGGGGTGCACAGAAATTTCACGCAGATGGACGCAGATGTGTTTCGCTGATTTTCGCAGACATATCTTTCATATACTACAATATAATTATCTGTTCTGATCTGCGATTAATCAGCGTTAATCTGCGAGAAACAAGAGATACATTATATTTTCAGTTTAATCTTAATCCGCTCCAATCCTCCTGTGATCGTTACTATTAAAAGTGCAAACAGAAGTGATTTCACAATTCCGATATATCCGGTCCTTAATATTTCTGGAAGCTGATAGCCAATTATAGAATATATGCTATAATAGAAATATGGAACAAGGTAGCAGGTAAGTGTACTTCTTCCAGCCGGTCCGATGATATTCGCCCATTTCCTGATATTGAGAATGTCTGCCAGGATATAAAGAATACCCAGAGATGCAAACCCTATACCTGAACAGATAGCTACCCAGGAAGGTGTGCCTCCCATTTTCTTGATACCCCATTCAGGTCTTGTTAGTAAGGCGAAGGCAATCACAATCACGGCCAGTATAGCCATCACTGCAAGGAATTCCTTGATCTTATTCTTCTCGTTAAATCTGACATAAATAACAGAGGCGAGCAATCCGCTCATAACCATGGCGTAATTGGAAGCATTAACGATTATTTTGATTTTCGGAAATCCATCAAACAGTGTGATATGCTCCTGTATATTCAGTAGTATCAATACAAACCATATGACTATAATCCATCCCAACCTGTTAGCAGTTAATAGATAAATAGTAGCAATAAGGAAGTATGCCCAACCGATCAGTCCCAGGATTCCCCACCAATGCGGTCTCAACCAGTGGGGATTTTCCACAGAGCCACCCTTATATAAGAATGCCAATATGACCAGGATAATAATACCCAGTACTTGCATTACCCATTCCGGGATCTTTTTAAAGGCTTTTCCATCAGGGTAGATGTTCCAGATCATTACAAATGATGTTGCCATCAGGAACTGCCAGACTGGTTTGCTGACTGTTAACAATTCACGATTGATATTCTCCAGGTTCACCATAAAAAATCCCATAGCTACAAGAGCAAGTGATCTTCTAATTATGTGCCCAAAGATCTGTAGATCGCTGTCACCCTTTTTACGCCGGGCTTTCATGGCGAATGGTATTGACAGGCCAACAATAAACAGGAATAAAGGGAAAATTATATCTGCAAATCCCAGGCGATCTTCACCTCTGGAAGCGTGCCCTAACCATTCTGGTATACCTTCAAGTGTCCACAAGTCGTTGACGAAAATCATGAAGTACATGGTGAGCGCACGTAGTATATCAATGGAGGCGATTCTATTTTTAGGGATCATAATAAGAGTAATTAGACCAGATTAAAAAACTTCTCAAATGTAAGTAATTTTTTACAATCCTTCTATTGGAGACTTATGTGAATATTCTTATTTCCCTTTCTTGTACAAAACTAGTATTGATTAAGCCACCAAGTCACCAAGGTAAAGAGAACTAGAAATTTGATTAGGCCAATACCTGGTTGATCAGGGCTACAGTAAATATACTAAGCAGGAACCATCCGATGAATCCCTGGATGATACAAATATATCGAGCCAATCCGCGTGTAGGGATGTTACCGAATCCAAGTGTAACGAATGAATTCAAACTGAGCGTCAATGCATTTAACAAACTAATCAGGAATCCCAGGACCATTGATAAAAACGGCTTATAGTAGCCCTTTTCATTCCGATCAATAAATGATTTGAAATCGTTAATCAGTTTGCTCTTGCTTGCTACATCCCATTCTGATGGGAAAAAGAAATAAAATATACCGAAGATCAGGACCACCCATACGGATATTGTTATGGCCCTTGCTGGATCCGTGCCGTAGTTAACATATATTTTAAGTAATTGGGCCAATTTCAATCTGAAAAAATTGTCAAATGTCCTACTGTTACTGAATCGGTGTTTTAGCATACGAGACTGTACATCCTTCATTTCGGAATAGCACCCATTGCTTGATTTAATGTCACCGTTGCTTTTATAAATATTAAACAATCTTTGATATATACTGATCAATAGGCGATATGCATTCTGGTTTTCCAACTCTTCATAATTTTCAGCCAGGTACAGGATGGCTTTGTCATCATCAATTCCTCTGAATCCAAAATTATTTGGACAGTCCTTCACTAAATCTGGAGGGGTATCCTCGAAAATGCAGATCTTATTTCCGGCGAATTGATCCCATTCCAGCATGTTGAAAAATTCAGTAAAGATCACATCATTGAAACCAATATAATTTCCCAGATGATTGCTTCGAAAAATCAATCGTTTTTCTATCGAACTGCCATGCATATCGATAGCAGATTGAAACAAGTTGTCCTCAATGATAAGTTCTATCAAATCTGCCTGGATATTCACCTTATTAATGTTTGAATTTGACAGGAATTCACAATTCCGAATATTCAGATAGGGAATAGTGCTGCGATTCATGCTTTCTATGGCCACCTGTAAATTATTATTAATAGGTCTTCCATATCCTATTGAGTCTGATAGGATATTGCATTCGTTTTTTACAGGATGGAAAACACATTTCTCAATGGAAATTTCGGTTTCAATATCATTGATAAACCAGTTTACGCCATAGAAGGCAGATTTTGCGATATTCAGATTTTGTAAGGTATTAAGCTGAAGCACACAATAATCATTGAATTTTGCATCAATAATGATTAGGTGTTTTGTTTTACTGTTCTCCAATTGAAATTGATTGATCTCACTATTTATTATTTCGATATCACCTTCAAAAGTGCAGTTGGAGAATTTCAATTCACCAGTCAGCTTAACACGGTCAAGTAATAATGAGGTAAAGTGGCAGTTTCGAAAACTTATATTTGCTGGAATTAACAGGCGACCCTCCTCCAGGGTGCGCAGTTCAGGGTTCACCCTTCGTTTAAAATATTCGAAAAGATATTTATACTGGAATTTGGTTTTGTTAATCGTATAATTATTGTAATACAGCTTTTCTCCTGGTGAAGCGGCGACTGCTTTTTGAATAATTTCAAGCAATGTAATCTCCTTTGTCTGTGCTTTTAGCCCGGAATTGAGTACAAACAAAAAAATCGGGAAGATTAGAAAATTTCTTAAATGCACTTCTTTCAAAATCTATATTGAAAGATAGTAAAAAAATAACAGGTAGAAAATGAGTTTGATTTTGTTACTCAAATAATCCTTCGTCCCGTTCCAGGAGCAGAATCGAGGATTGGGGAACTATGAAAAGTTTTTCATCATTATAATTCACCTCCACTGCACCATTCTGGATAAAGATAGCCAGATCACCTTCCTTGGCCTGGAGTGGGATATATTTGATCTCTTCGGTCTTGTCTTTCCATGGTTCCTCCTCTTCTGCAGGCATTGGAATAGGGTATCCCGGTCCGGTTTTAATAATGAAGCCGCTCTGAACTTTTTCTTTTTCTTTTACACCGGGTGGAAGGTACAAACCACTTTGTGTTTTATCAGTCGGTTTTTTGGGACGTACTAATACCCTGTCACCCACGACAATGAGGTTTTTTAAATTCTTTTCGGATGTTAGTTCCATGTCCAGATCCATTGTGAATCAAAGATACGACATTTAAAACAGAATGAGGCACTTAATATACACGGATGGCACAGAGAAAGCATCGAAGAAACAAATTAGCCCCGAGTTTTAAATCCGGGCCAAAATTATAACTCTGAGTACTCCATGCCTTATTGGTATTCTCCGGGTTCATAGGATACTATGATTTGACCTTGAAAGTATATACTTCTATATTGGTATATAATCCATAATCAATATGTTAACTTATAGATACTTTTTACTGGGCTCCCTTTTGGTGGTTCTTTTTTCAACTTGTAAAACAGAAATTAATAAGGAACCTCCAATTGTAGGTGTGAAAATATATAATTGGGAAGGCGATTATGCTGAATTATTCAGGATATGGAGGGAAACAGGTATAAATACGGTTTTTGCCAATCCTGGTCTACTTGCAGATACTGAATTTCAGGAAGGATTGAGACAGGATGGAATTAAATCATTTCTAATATTCCCGGTATTTTTTGATACGGATATCCTGGAAAATGAACCTGGTCTATATGCTATCGATAGTGATGGAAAGCAAGCTATCGATGATTGGGTACACTTTGTTTGTCCAACCCGCGAAGATTTTCGAAAAAAGAAGATAGAGCAGGCAAAAAAGTATGTGAAAGAGATTCAGCCAGATGCAATCAGTATTGATTTTATTCGATACTTTGTTTTCTGGGAAAGGATGTTCCCGGATTATACTCTGGATTCCCTGCCAAAAACATGTTATAATATACATTGCGTTCAAAAATTTGAATTGGATGAGTCAATTGCTATTCCTGATACACTTATGGAAGAAGAGGATATATCAGATTGGATTGATCAATATAAATCGATAGAATGGACCAGGTGGAAATGTAAGCAAATAACATCGATGATTGCACAAATCAGTCAAGCTGTAAAAATAATTAAGCCTGATATTTTGGTAAATGTGCACCTGGTACCCTGGAGGGCGGGTGATTATAATGGTGCGATAAGAAAGATTGCCGGGCAGGATGTAACTTTAATAAAGGATTATGCGGATCTATTATCTCCAATGACTTATTCACATATGGTAAAGCAAGATCCGGAATGGATCCATTCTGTTGTCGAAGACGTGAATGAAAAGTCATCAGCTGTCGTTATACCAAGCATCCAGGTTAGTAAGGCATATTTGGATGCACCATTAACATTGGATGAATTTTCAAAATGCATTGAACAAGCTTTAATGCCCCCTTCAAAAGGTGTGGTTTTCTGGTCCTGGGATCATCTCGCCGCTTCACCTGAAAAATTAGGTATTGTCAAAGGCTATTTTAGTGAGTGAGTTTTCTGCGCTAAATACGCCGAGGATGCATGGAAGGCTTAATGATATTATATAACCCCGGGTTTAAAACCCTGGGCTGATTTCTCTGTGTTCGCAACGCCTCATCAGTGCCTACTGTGTCCTACTTTATAAATTCGGTTATTTCATCTATACTCATGCGTACGGGTGTATCGGGTTGTTCAGCGGGATATCCAAGAAGAATTACACAATAGATATTGATATGATCAGGTATTTTGTATTTTTCCTTCAACATTTGTTTATCTGAAAATTCTCCCTGGTAAACCAGGCAGGTACCCAATCCTGCAGCATGAGATGCCAGCATCATATTCTGCATTGCCAATGCTGAATCAAGGGGTCCGGAATACTGTTCAAAAAACAGCCTTTCATCTGTACCCACATAAATTTTGACCGGTGCATTCTTAACCATACTGTCATTGGTTAGATCAGGCTCTTTGTCATATTCAGGATCCTCTGTCACGAAGAATCGCCAGGGCATTCTGTTAAATGCTGTCGGAGCATAAATGCCTGCCTCAAGGATTGTGCGTATAATATCTTTGTCTACATTCTTTTTTTGCCATAGCCTGATACTCCTTCTAGTTTGAATCAGGTTCATTACTGAACCCAGGTCAGGTAGCTCTCTGGTTACCGTTAATGATTTTTTAATTGGTATAGGATGGTCTTTCCATTTTTCAAAAATATCAATAACGCTGTATGCCCACTGTTTATCTGTTCCGTCAGGAAAACTCCTGGATTCCCACTCCAGAAGGCACTCTTTCAATTCTTCAAGATCAAGGTTCGCTTTTTTAAGATCCGGATTATTGTATCGGGTAGCCATCATAAGATTGTATGCTCTCATCCTGATCATTTGTCCCAGTTGAATAAGGTCAGTTTTTAAAAAGTCCATGTTGAAAAATTATCCTGAAAACTGGCTGCAAGTTAGTTATTGGGCATGAAATATTCTAATAATAGAGTCCATTGCTAAGTTAGTAGCGGTCAGACCGTTAAAGTTCTATACATTAAAATGAACTTCGATTGCATGCCTGATTGGAATTGTTTTTATAGCAGTTGCTCCTAACGGTCTGACCGCTTGGAAAACTCCTTAAATCTTTGATCGATTGCATCTTTGGATAATCGGTCGCCGGAGTTGATGATAACTCGATATTTGAAGGTAACGGATTCCCCATCCTCCAATTTGAAATCCAGTATATCTTTACCATTACTTAATGGCCCCTGCCCAAGTGTATTTACAGAAAACAGCCCATAACCTCGTGCATGCCAGTATGCGGGATAACCCACATTATCAGGATGATCCAGGATTATTAAGTTGATTCCTTCATTTTCTATCATCCCATACAGGTTCACCCATTTTGCCCGCTTTCCCCAACAATCAGTTCCTTCAACACCTTCACTATTGTAATATCTGCCTGTTACACCATCATTGTTCAACACCGGAACTCCTGTTGATTTTCCATTTGTATCGGTGAAGATTTCCGGTTTATCAGATGGATGTTCCAGGGCTCTCGTTACACGGATGGCAAAAAAGCCTTCTTTGTTATCCCTGAAATTCACCTTTCCATTAACTGCTTTCAACCTAGTGATCCGGTCGATGATTCTTTCATTTCCATATCCGCTGAATAAATATTCTGTTGTTTCATCAAGCAGGACAGTTGCATCCGGGGCTTTCCATTCAGCTTTAACCTTCAATTCTCCTATATCATTTCCATTAACAGAACTCACAAATTCCTTGTGATATATAGTCCCATAATGATCCCTTCTATCAGCTTTAATAGAATCAGAGTTGTTCCAGAAATCCAGTCCATTTACATGACCATAATTCATCCACATGCCCAGGTGATGGGGATGATCTACTCGTTCTCCTGCAACTTTTACATATGGGAATCCCCTGGTGATCCTAGTTCCATTAGCGGTACTGATTGGGTACAGAACAGGCTTTTTCGCACTTTGAGGAAATATATATGAAGTAAAAACCTCACCATCATATAGTATATCCACACGATTTTCAGCTTTTTTTACAATAACCTGAATTCGATCTGATTTATCGGTGGCAGGGTTGTCAAAATCTATACTTTCCCTGTTAGTGCTACGTGTTGAACATGATAAGAAAAGTGTGATGACTGAAAGAGTTAACCATGAGAGTTTGGTAGTTGAATATCGTTTCATTTTCATTTACTTCGGTTGTATTATGAATATATCTTATAAAAAATAAAGGATCACTGGAATCTATTTGAAAAGCTTCTGAAGAAGTAGGTTCTTAATAAAATAAATCTATTTCACCAGGATTAAAACGTAAATAATCATGTTTGTAATATCTGAGATTTAGATGGTGATTGAAATATGGAGACCATTTTGTTCTTCAGCATAAAATATGATGTTTGAAAAACCAATAATTGTTTGGATTGCCTGTAAAAGTAGTAATCAGGCAGATAATTCCCGTTCATTCATCACTTTATTTGAGATAAAATTAATGCATTCCTGAACTGTCTGATCGGACTTAAGAATTCTGCTATGCCCTTGTCCTTCTGTCGCTAATAGCCGTATGTTATTGTTAATTCCAGCCGCTGTTTCACTTTGTATAAATGGAGTGGCCTTGTCCTGTTTATCATGTATTAACAAAATATCCGTACTCAGATCAGCAATTAAGTTTATCGGATCATCCTGATTTAGACTGTAGCCGTAAAAATTCTCATATTCCCCTATTATTTCAGCATGTATGCTTAATGATATTCCATGGTTAGAAAATGTTGTTTGCAACAAATCTCTCAGGTATAATGCAGGTGCTATTAAGACAAGTTTTACCGAGTATTTATCCTTGGAGATACAATTAATTGCTGCTGATGCTCCAAACGAGTGACCTATTATGCATTGAATGTTGAATTCATGCTCTGGTTTCATAATGTACCTTACGACATCAGAAAATTCAAAATAACTTGTATGGCGTCCTTCTGATTCACCATGTGCCGGGCCATCTATAATAATTGGAGAATATCCTGCTTTAGTAAGGGGATCTATGAATTTGTGAAATTGAATACCCCTGCCATTCCAGCCATGCATCAGTAAGATACCCGGTCCATCACCAAATTTCCATCCTTTTAGATTTTTGTCATGAACTTTTATACTGAATGGCGTTGCTGTACGTAAAACAGCCAATTCTTCTGTGGAGCTTTTATACTTTTTAGGATTAAAAAAGAAATGTCTGATAAATCTGCCAGTAAATGTTGGAAAGAGTTTCCATGATAAACCTAAGGTCATTGATATTAACGAGTTTCCATTTATATCATTACGAACGTTCGTGCTAAATTTATTATTACCTTCCTGTTTCATATTAAATTATAATATTTAGAATTTAAAATTCTTAAGAGACCTACTTCCGATAGCTTTCAAGAAGTTTTACGAGGGCTTCTTCCTGACGTTTCTTCGATTTTCGATCATTTAAAAGTCTGTGATAGTAGTGATATCCGAGAAGTAGGGAGTACAAGTCAAATGCGAACTGGTTAGCATCTATGGTCTCAACGAATTCTCCTGATTTAACAGCTGAAATAGCCATCTTCTTCAAACTATCAATCCAACTGTTTTGCTGATCCAATAATACCTTGCGTACTTTACCAGGTCGATCTGAATATTCAGTGCTGGCTGTAACAAAAATACAACCCCCACTGATCATTGAGCTATACTCAATCCATTTCTCAACTAACGTTTTTATTCTTTCAATACCACGGGGTGTCTTTAAGGCGGGGATGATGACTTTATTTGTAAAATCTTCCCCTGCATGCTTCAGGATTGCGATTTGAAGATTCTCTTTTGATTGAAAATGTCCAAAAAGGCCACTTTTTGACATATTGGTTTCAACAGCAAGGTTGCCAATTGTTACATTTTCAAGACCTAACAAGCTTGCCATTTCCAATCCCGTCTCAAGAATAGTCTCTCTTGTGCCCTCTCCTTTCTTCATATTGCTAAAATAGAACGATCGTTCGTTTTATGCAAAAATAATTTGAATTAATTTTATTTAAAAAGTTCCGGATATATATCACTAAAAACTCTTAACTCGTGAGTTTTTCCTTATTTGTAAAAAACACTTTTTACATTCTCGCTAATTTCCGTTCCTTTGTTCAGTAAATCAGGCCAATATGAAAATAGATATATTGTATCTTATTATAGGATTGCTGATAGGTAGTTTGGCTTCCTATCTGATCACAAAATTCTGGATGAGATCCCGAAGAGTCCTTACTATTGAAGAAAAGAATGAACTCGACCGAAGGATTATGGATCTTCAGAGTGAGGTAACACTAAACCAGGAAAGAGTTGGACATTTACAAAAGGAAAATGATACAGTAGCTGATAACCTTGAGCAGGAACGCCAGAAAATCATAGATCTTAATAAGATCAATTCAACACTTTCTGCGGAAAATAAAGGTCTGGAAGAAAAGCTGGATACCCAGAAACAGGAAATTGAAAAACTTCAGAAGAAGTTTACAGCAGAATTTAAGAATCTGGCAAATGAGATTCTGGAAGAAAAGACCAAAAAGTTTACAGATCAGAACAAGATCAATATATCAGAAATATTAAATCCGCTAAAAGAAAGAATACAGGAATTTCAAAAGAAAATAGAAGAAACCAGTAAGGAAGACATTGATCGACATGGTGCATTGCGTAAACAAATAGAAATGTTGGCTGATTTGAACCAGCAAATGACCAAAGATGCCGAAAATCTAACCAAGGCTTTAAGAGGGGAATCCAAAACACAGGGAAATTGGGGTGAATTTATTCTGGAGAGTATTCTCGAAAAGTCAGGATTGGTGAAAGATCGCGAATACACTGTTCAGGAATCGGTGACTATAGGCTCCAGCAGACTTCAACCGGATGTGATCGTCAAATTGCCTGATAACAAGAATATAATTATAGATTCAAAGGTTTCCCTTGTAGCTTATGAGAGAATGGTTGCTGCAGATGAAGAAGCTGAGAGAAACAGTTATATCAAACATCATATTGATTCAGTTCGCAGTCGAGTAAAGGAACTGAGTGAGAAGGAATACCAGAAGATCTATGATATGGAGGGAGGATTGGATTTCGTATTGTTATTTATGCCGGTTGAACCTGCATTTGGAGTAGCTATCCAATATGATGATCGTTTGTTTCTCGATGCCTACGAGAAGAACATAGTTATTGTAAGCCCATCAACCTTAATCGCCACATTGAGAACTATTTCATCTATCTGGCGGCAGGAATACCAGAACCGCAATGCACTGGAAATAGCCAGGCAGGGTGGGGCCTTATATGATAAGTTTCGTGATTTTACAGAAGATCTACTGAAAGTGGGGGATAATCTAAAATCCACTAAAAAGAACTACGATCTGGCTATGAATAAACTGTCAGAGGGTAAGGGAAATCTCGTTACGCGTTCAAAGAATTTGAAAGAGCTGGGTGCTAAAGCCACAAAATCGATAGACACAAGGTTAATAGACAGGGCAGGGGAAGAATGATGGGTGATGTGAGATCCACAATGTAATGATATCCTGGGTGAAAGAAACAATAAAGGGCGATAAATCAAATAAATGCATAAACGTATAGGCGATTATCATCTAATTATTAATTAGTTTCATTAACTCTATTGTTTCTTCATCCTTATGCTTAAAAACGCCAGTTAATAATTTTGCAGTATCCAGCATATTGGATAAATCAATGCACAAATCTCCACAATCTATATCCATTTCATCAAATAATGTGAATCCTTCAACGGTGTCACCATATACGCAGGGTTCAGGCCCTAAGAAGAGGTAGATCTCAAATTCTTCATCGGGACCAGCCCTTTGTTTATCAAGAACTTCAATCAATTTATAAGAATATTCTCCTGCATCGGCAATATTATCTGACATTTTTTTCCGTTTTATTTCGATATCATAAACATACCCCCATTCATAGTTGAATCCTCGTACACCTGAAAAATAGGTCCATTCGAATGACCCAATTTTATTTTCTTTCTGAGCCAGGTAACACAAATGTGCCCCAACTCCACCGCAGGATTGCCGATAATGGTTAATCCTGATGGTTTCCTTATTCATCCAGAATATCCTTTCACAAGAGAAAACACCAAGGATGATCATTAAAGATAGAATACTGGCCAGACCTGTCCATTTCATTGTAAAGGGTAATTGGTTATTATAAATATAATTGATTATTTGCCTGAATGAATTCCTCCTTATCATTTATTCATGTATGCCCTTATATTTAATTCTAATTTTATTGAAGAATGGAAGATGTTGAATTGATCGATATAACATTGGAAAATATTGATGTACATGGACTTGGATGTTTAAAGAACATGAAACATCCTGGATTCGGCCGTAAGAAGAAATGGATTGAAAATCAACTGGGAAGTGGATTTGGTATGAAAATCCTGAAGAAAGAGAATAAGACCATTGGTTTTGTTGAATACATTGATGGAGAGTTTGCGTGGCGAGGGGTTAAAGCGGCGGGATATTTATTCATTCATTGCATATGGGTTTATAAAAAGGAAAACTTGTTAAAAGGATATGGAAGTCATCTGGTTGAGGCTTCTATCCAGGAAGCTGAACAATCCGGTAAACATGGTGTGGCAGTATTGTGCAGTGATGGATCCTGGATAGCCGATAAGCGTGTATTTCTGAAAAATGGTTTTAAAAAGGTTGATGAGTATGGTAAGTTTGAATTGTTGGTTAAGAATTTCGGAAACCATCCACAACCAACTATAATAAAACAAAAGAACATGACCCATAATGGGCTGAAGCTGACATTTGCAATGCAGTGTCCATTTTTTGCTAAAAATGTAACTGAGATTCAGGAAGTAGCAAAACAGGAAAATGTATCACTCGAAGTCAAAGAAATCACCTCACCTCGGGAAGCTCAAAATGCTCTTTCATCATATGGTGTATTTACCCTGACGAATAACGGCAGATTGTTAGCTGATTATTATACTTCTAAAGCAAGATTTAATAATATTCTAAAATAAGGAAATGCAAAAGAATTAATAACCTTGAACCCAGAACCACCTATGCATATATCATCCCCAACAGCTTCCCAATTTCCATTTTCGACCGGTTGAGTTCAATATTCACTTTTTGAAGATTTTCAATTTCCTTGTCTTCCTTTGCATCTGTGAGTTCTTTCAGGTTGTCATCAATCAGTTTCTGAATCACGCGGTGCTTCAACCGCAGTATATTTTCAAATACTGATTTTGCCGGAGATTCTGCTTCTTTTGGAACAAATATTCTCCGTTCTTTCCAATTTTTACTGATTTCGTAACGTTCAGTTACCATTTCCGCTACTATTGCTTTAATACTCTGATCACCCTGGATAAGAAAGTAATTTGCATCAACTACATGACCTTTTGCCAGGTTTGATTTAAATGATTCAAGAATGTTTTTATAAATAGGCGTTTGAAATTCGACATCAAACAGTTCATCCAGCATGTATTCATATATCTGATGATCTTCTTCCAATTGATTATGACCATAATTGATCAACAGCCTGACACTTTCCTTTTCCTGAGCTGTGATACTTTCCTGGATAACGTTTTCGAAATTCCCTCTTACTGTTTTTGGGGTATGCGGGAGGGTTACTGCTTCCTGATAACTGGATTGTTTCCGCTTTAACTGCCGTTCCCGGATTATTATTTTATTTAATTCATCTATCAGTATCTGTTCCTCGATTTCCAGATGCATACTGGTTTCTCGAAGAAATACCTGGCGCTTAATAGGATCGGGTATTTTACTGATGCTGTTTACTAACTCACGGATCGTTTCTGCTTTTTTTACCGGGTCCCGATCAGCTCCTTTATTCAGGATCTCTACTTTAAAAGCCAGAAAGTCTCGTTGGTTATCCTGGATATATTCACGGAATTCGGCTGATCCAATCCTTCTCGAATAACTATCCGGATCTTCACCATCAGGGAAGACAAGAGCTCTCACATTCAATCCGGATTCCAGGATCATATCAATTCCTCTGAGAGAAGCCTTTATACCTGCGTCATCACCATCGAAAAGGACTGTGATGTTTTCTGTAAATCTTTTGATCAACCTGATTTGATCAATAGTAAGGGATGTTCCCGAAGATGATACCACATTTTCAACACCTGCCTGATGCAGAGAGATTACATCTGTATATCCTTCAACCAGGTAGCAGTTATCCATTTGTCTGATAGCCTGCCTGCTTTGAAAAAGTCCATACAGTATTGAACTTTTATGATATACATCTGTTTCCGGTGAATTTATATATTTTGGCTGATTCTTCTCATCCTTCATGATCCGGGCACCAAACGCCACAGCTTTTCCAGTCAAGTTGTGTATTGGAAAAACCACTCTCCCCCGAAAACGGTCATAGGTTTTATTTTCTTTTGTAAGAATCAATCCAGCTTTTTCCAGGAATTCCTGTTGATAACCTTTCTCCTCTGCTTCCGTGATCAATCCATCCCATTTCTCAAAGCTATATCCCAGTTCAAATTTCTTAATGGTCTCCTCAGATAATCCTCGCTCTTTAAAGTAACTCAGCCCAATTGATCTGCCTTCATCTGATTCCCACAAGTTATTGATGAAATACTGATTGGCGAAATTCAGGACGATGAGCAGACTTTCACGGTCCGATTGCCTTTGTAATTCTTCTCCAGTTGGTTCCTCTTCTTTTACTTCAATTCCATATTTTTTTGCCAGGTATTTAAGTGCATCGATGTAGCCGATCCCTTCCATTTCCATGACAAAGCTGATACCATCCCCGCCTTTTCCTGAGCTGAAATCTTTAAAAATCTGTTTAGCAGGGGATACATAAAATGAGGGTGTTTTCTCATCAGTGAAAGGACTGATCGCCTTAAAATTACTTCCTGTTTTTTTTAGCGGGACAAAGTCCTGAACTACATCAACAATATCGATGCGATCTTTAATTTCCTGTATGGTATTGTCGCTTATATACAATTATCTTGCGATTAGATGAACCGATTCGACAAATTTAATCGGGGGATACTGTTAAACAAAATTAATTGTGAACTTGGTTCAGAATATGGAGTTCTACACATCATTAATTGTTATTTAGAATATCCAATCTTCATTCTTATTTGTAATTAGTATAAATAAAATTAACTATTTTTACGGACTCTAATGTTGTTATGAGCGTGATGACCAAAGAAGAAGTTTTAAAAGCGTTAAGTACAGTAATTGATCCGGATCTCAATCAAGATCTGGTCACACTGGGAATGATTCAGGATATTGAGATTAAGAAGGATAAATTAACGTTTTCAGTAGTACTTACAACACCAGCTTGTCCATTAAAAGAGATGCTTCGCAAGGAATGTGAACAAGCGATAATTTCCAAGTTTGGAGATAATATTACATTGGACATCGATATGACATCTAATGTAACATCTGCAATTAACGAATCTCCATTAATATCAAATTTCAAAAATATAGTGGCTGTTGCATCCGGGAAAGGTGGTGTTGGTAAATCTACTATAACTGCTAATTTAGCAGTGGCACTTGCAAGGACAGGTGCCAGTGTTGGTTTGATTGATGCCGATATTTTTGGCCCATCAATGCCTGTGATGTTCAATTGTGAGAATGAACAACCCGGAGTTATCCAGAAAGATGGGAAGAACATGATCGTACCAGTAGAGCAGTACGGAGTTAAAATGATGTCCATTGGATTTCTCACTCCCCCAGAAAGTGCAGTAGTCTGGCGTGGACCCATGGCAAGTAGTGCCATGAAGCAATTTATCACTGATACTGATTGGGGTGACCTGGATTACCTGTTGATAGATTTACCTCCAGGTACTAGTGATATACATCTTACTCTGGTGCAAACAGTTCCATTGACAGGGGCTGTAATCATTACAACACCTCAGAGAGTTGCTTTAGCCGATGCAATAAAAGGATTGGAAATGTTCAGACAGGAAGCCATTAATGTTCCTGTGCTTGGATTAGTTGAGAATATGTCATGGTTTACACCTGAAGAACTACCTGATAATAAATATTATATTTTTGGCAAGGAAGGGGGCAAACAATTGGCTGAAAGTAAGGGAGTGCCTTTCCTGGGACAGATCCCTTTAGTACAAAGTATCCGGGAAAGCAGTGACGATGGTTATCCAGCCATTATGAAAGATGATGTAACATCTGCGACTTTTGAGAATCTGGCAACATCCCTGGCACGTCAGATCGCAATAAGGAATGCAACCATTGAAAAAACCAGAGTAGTAGAAATGAACACATAAAATAATTGTGGATTCTAAAAACCAGAAAGTGGAAATAGATGATAGAATAGAGTTAGCATTGAATGCCATCAGGCCATATCTTGAGGCGGATGGAGGTGATGTGAGATTTCTGGAGATTGATAGTAATATGATCGTCAAGCTTGAATTACTTGGATCATGTGTTACATGCCCGATGTCATCGATGACTATGAAAGCTGGTGTTGAGGAAGCCATCAAACGAGCAGTTCCGGAAATTAACGGTGTAGTGGCTGTTAACATTGATATTTGAGAACCTTCCCGGGCTTAAACCATTGTTAATTAAATAAATCTAATCTGTAGAATACCATTATATTCGTGTATTCGTTGTCTAGGTGATGCACAAATTTCTAAAGGATTTAGCTTTTATTATCTTTCTTATACCAGCTCTGTCGTCTAATTCACAGGATCGTTGCGGTACTGTTTTGTATAATCAGCTACTTGAGCAAAAACATCCTTCTCGTCCCAGTGAAAAAATCTTTGAGCAATGGATCAAGGAAAAAAAACGGGAATCCGAGATCAGGAACAGAATCCTGGGAAGAATGAAGATCCATGAAGAAATATATATTATTCCTGTAGTCGTTCATGTCATCCATAAAGGTGAAAGTGTTGGTGAAGGAACAAATATTTCAGAGGCTCAGATTATTTCACAAATAGAAGTTTTAAATGAGGATTTTCGTAGACAAAATGCCGATACGGTCAATACACCTGACATGTTTAAATCTGTTGCTGTTGATACAGGTATTGAATTCAGATTGGCTTTGAGAGATCCTTCCGGGAATCCTACAAATGGTATCGTACGAGTAAGAGGTCAAAAGGATTATTGGGTTTTCACTACTGATGATGAACTTCTTAAGTCACAAAGTTTCTGGCCGCCTGAAGATTACCTTAATATCTGGGTATGTGATATGAATTTTCTTGGTTACTCCCAATATCCGATAACAGATTTACCTGGTGCTATACCACCATATGATCGTGAGACAGACGGAGTTGCGATTTCTTATTCAGCATTTGGTTCTGCTGCAAAAGGGAATTTCCCTGATCTGCAGTATAATTATGACAGAGGGCGGACAGCAACACATGAAATCGGTCATTTTCTTAGTCTGAGACATATCTGGGGGGATGTATCAATTTGTGGCCCAGACGATTACTGTAATGATACTCCAATAGCAAGAGATCATTATGATGCATGTGACAACATTGATCCATATTCTTGTGATTCCAGGGATATGTATGAGAATTACCTGGATTATACTTTTGACCGGTGTATGAACATTTTCACAACCTGCCAGAAAAGCCGGATGCGTACAGTTCTTGAAAACAGCCCACGAAGGGAAAGCCTGCTTTCTTCTTCGGCATTGATACCTACCGAAGGATTCGAAAATGATTTGTATGCCCGTCAAATTGTAAATCCACCTGATATTACATGTTATATTGATTCTGAACTTGCTATTATCGTTCAGAATATTGGTAGAAATGTAGTTAATTCATTTAAGGTTTCTTATTCCTTGAATTCACAAACTTTTCCTGATCATGTTGTTGAGGAATCTCTTGAACCAGCAGAATCAATTCAAGTATTGCTTCCATTTGTTCAGGTACCTGTTGGAGATAACTATATCCTGTTTGAAGTAGGGGAACCAAACGATACAATTGATGCGAATCCGGGGAATAACAACCTGGACAAGGTTTTCCTCGTGAATGCGAATGAAGATATACTTCCTGTCAGAAACCGTTTTGATAAAGAAACACTGGAGGCTACCGGGTGGAGTGTATATAATCCCGATCAGTCGATATCCTGGAATATGAAAGAGTATCAGCTGAATTTCGAGGATGATTATGCCGCTGCAATTGATCTTTATAATTATTATGTTATTGGGCAGGAAGACTGGTTATTGAGTCCGATTTTTAATCTGGCGGGTGTTAAAGAACTCAGTATGTTTTTTGATTATTCATATGCATCTAATAATAGCCAGACTGATTTTCTTGACGTTCTGGTCTCGACCAATTGTGGAACAACTTTTCCACATCTTGTTTATTCGGCCAGAAGTGATGATTTAGCCATAACAGATTCAGAATCAGAATGGATGCCTAAAATACCCGAAGACTGGGACAGGGATCAGGTTGTCCTGACAAACTTCGCTGGAAACAATAATGTAAGAGTTGGCATCAGAACCACCAATGGAAATGGCAATGTATTATATCTTGACAATATTGAGTTTTTCTTTTCGGAAGTACCCAATCCAGTTATTCCTGATAATAATGCGATAACACTTTTTCCCAATCCAACTGTCAACTCAAAATTCAACCTGGCGATAAACCTGAAAGAGAAAGAAGATATAACCATTTCTGTGATGGACATCAATGGGAAAATTCATTTTTATGCTACATATCCAAATACACTGAACCAGACTTTTCCATTTGACTTTTCCGGGAAACGCGCTGGTATGTATCTGATTAAAGCAGTTGGCGCAAATTTCTCCAGTATCCGAAAACTAATTCTTATCCCTTAAGGCAACTTTTGATGTGGATAACTACGTGATTTAGATTATTTTTACCGCTAATTATCTGAAGAAATTTTTTAGTATGAATAAAAAACTAACTGTTGGGATAATTTTCGGTGGTAGATCTGTTGAGCATAAGATATCTATGCTATCAGCATCAAATATTGTAGACAACATTGATAAAGAACGATTTGAAATAAAATTGATAGGAATCAGCCAGAAAGGCAAGTGGTTTTATTTCCATGAATTCGGGCAGGATTGGGAACAAGGTGAATTACTGAACCTGCGACTGAATATGACCAGGAATCCTTTTTTTCTTGAAAAAACGGGAGAAAGTATTGGCTCGTTGGATATTATGTTTCCAATTCTTCATGGGAATGATGGAGAGGATGGTGCTATTCAGGGTTTCTTGAAAACTTTTGATATCCCTTTTGTTGGTTCGGGAGTTCTGGGTTCATCCGTATCTATGGATAAAGTAGTATCCAAGAAAATTTTGATGCAGGAAGGGATACCGGTTAGCAGGTATTTGTCATTTTTAGTTGAAGAAAAGGAAGATATAGATTTTCATTCAGTCAAAGAGGAATTAGGTCTTCCACTTATTATAAAACCTGTTGCTTCGGGATCTTCAGTGGGAGTTTCAAAGGTAACCGATGAAAAAGGTTTTTACCAGGCTCTTGAAGATACCTTTCAATATGATAATCATGTGATTGTTGAAGAATACGTGGAAGGTCGGGAAATTGAATGTGCTGTTATGGGTAATATTCATCCTGATCCATCTTTGCCTGGGGAGATCATTGTTTCCGATGAATATGGATTCTATTCTTTTGATGCAAAATATGTTGATGAATCAGGGGCGAAGCTGGAAATTCCAGCCAAACTTGATGAAGCGACAGTAATGAAAGTGCAGAAGTTAGCTGTCAGAGCTTATAAGGCTTTGTGCTGTGAGGATTTTTCACGAGTTGATATGTTTTTAAAGCCTGATGGTGAGTTAATTTTACTTGAAATCAATACAATACCTGGCTTCACAAGTATTAGCATGTTTTCAAAGCTCAGGTCATTGAAAGGGATAAATAATACGGAACTAATTTCCAGCTTAATTGACGGGGCTTTAAAAAAATCGGAGAGAGAACAGAGGATCAGGCGAGATTTCGACTCAGCTTTATAACATAAGAAGACAAGATTATTTCGATCTGTTCGTATTAAAATAAAGTAGCTTTACAATTTGATTAGATTTATAGTAAATACATTCATTTGAATATCAGAAATGAATTCGACATTAAAAAAAATAATTTTAGTAAACTCTGTATGGGATTTAATAAAGAACATAGTTATTATCGGATTGCTTGGAACCATGTTTGTGCTGGGATTTTTTTACTTTTTTTTACCTGCAAGCACAAATCATGGAGAGTCTGTAACTGTCCCGGATCTGATCGGGTTGGAATATACTGACCTGGATAAGTTTCTTACCAAAAGAAGTTTGCGGTACGAGATAAATCCCGATAGTGGATTCACAAGTCAATACCCTCCACTTGCCGTATTAAAACAATTCCCTGAACCTGGTTCAAAGGTTAAAGAAAACAGAAAGATATACCTGTCATTAAATGCGATTAATCCACCATCTGTACGCATGCCACGTTTAATAGATGGTTCATTGAAAAATGCTGAAATAGTTTTAGAGAGTTATGGCCTGATACGAGGGGAGATCCTTTACAAACCAGATCTGGCGAGGAATGCGGTACTTGAGCAATTATCTAACGGAAGCCCGGTTGCTGAGGGGGATTATGTGGCCAAAGGATCGAAAATAGACTTGTGGGTGGGTGATGGCATGGGTAAACAGATATTTGAAATGCCAGATCTTACTGGAATGGATGTGGATGAAGCAAAGGTATTAATTATGGGATCCAGCCTGGTGGTTGGAGATGTTAATTTAGTTGAAGCACCGGGAGAATTACCGGGGAGTGTGATAGGGCAAAGCCCTTCCGCAGGGCGCAACGTCAGGATTGGGAGAAAAATAGAGCTCTGGGTTGCATCCAGTGAATCTGATGAAGAAAAAGATATTAACCAATAGTAGTGGTATGCTTTTAAAAGCAGTTTTCTGTTTAAGTATCGTAGGATTACTGATTTTTTCAGATACACTCACTGCACAGATCAAGTTGGTACCTGTTGCCAGAGAGAGTCATGCTAATTCACGTGTTGCTGAGGGAGATACCCTGAACCTTCCTTTCTGGGATGATTTTTCCACCTATGAAGGGATTCCCGATCCAACAAAATGGCTCAATAGTGACAATGTATTTATCAATAGGAGCCTTGCTCTGAATCCTCCCACCATTGGAGTAGCTACACTGGATGGAGCAACCGGTAATGGGGGAATATATTCTTCTGATCCTTTTAAACCAGGAGATGCCGATTCACTGACTTCCAGAGTCATTGACCTTAGTGTAATCCAACCATCAGAGATAAATTCAGTCTTTTTTAGTTTCTTTTGGGAATATCATGGACTTGTTGAGAAACCTGATGATGAAGATTCTCTCAGATTGCAATTCAAGAATGTTGAAAATAAGTGGACAACTATTGATGTTTTTTCAGAACGTGATTTTATTTCCGCCGATACTTTTATACAGGTAATATACAATGTTGAACCAGCTTTCTTTCATGACAGATTTCAATTCCGCTTTCAGGTTTTTGGAAAGTTGAATGGTCCTTACGATGCATGGCACATTGATTATATTTATCTTGACAAAGGCAGAAAGGTTAATGAAAAAACATATTTTGACAGGGCAATCAGTAGAAGACCATCATATTTATTCAAGAATTATTCGGCTATGCCAATTGACCATTATTTTTTAGATCCTTCCAGTTATAACATTTCGTCAAGTATCGATATTTATAATCTTGACGCCTTGCTGCAACCTATCGAATATTCGGCGTTGATTGTAAATCTTTTCGATCAAAGTGAGATCATTGATATTTTGAACTTAAATACTGAATTGAATCCTATTTTACAAGGTCAGGAAAGACGTACCCTGAACGCCAATCTACTGGATAATTCCCAGTTGGATCCAGATGTCGACAGCCTGTATCTTCAAGTGAGGTTTTACATTAGTTCGGGTGATACTGTACAAGCCAATGGTATTGATTACCGGGTGAACGATACCATATACACTGATTTCACATTGCATGATTATTATGCGTATGATGATGGAACGGCAGAATTTGGAGTAGGTATTGAGCAAAAAGGAGGAAAGATGGCTTGTATGTTTATTCTTGAAAAACCGGATGTTCTCCTTGGTGTGGATCTATATTTTCCAAATATCGGTAGAAATCAGGCAGATACACCATTCGATCTGATTGTTTGGGAGAGACTTTCCAATTCAGAACTCGATGTTTTATATCGTCGGGAAAACATGACTATTGATGCAATAACCTCATTTAATGAATTCCAATCCATCAGACTTCCTGAGTTATTTGTTAAGGACACCATATATATTGGTTGGGAACAGCAGACTAACGAAATGATGGTTGTTGGGCTTGATAAGGAAAATGACATGGGGGATAAATTGTTCTATAATGTAGATGGTGTTTGGAACCAGAATCCGGATATTATCGGGAGTGCCATGATAAGGCCCCATTTCGGAGAAGGAGAGGAAGAACCAGTCGGGCTTGATAAAAGAATTATCACAGAAATTGTAAAAATATATCCTAACCCGGCTAATTCACAGTTTTATATAGAAGGAAGTTTTAGCCAGGGAATATTATACGATTTAACGGGACGAGTTATGAAAAAAATTCAAGCATCTGATCAACTGGGGATTACTGAAATTGAGATATACGGCTTAAAACCAGGACTTTATTTATTGGAGATCCAGGATACAAAAAACACACAAGTGGAAAAATTATGGATAGGTAAAACTGGGCATTTCTAAAGTTCTACTTTTCAAATAAATTAATCATCTTTGCACCTTAAATTTTAA
>JBHOSY010000008.1:0-49377 GCA_042584165.1 Bacteroidota bacterium
CATACTTATTATAAGCCCGGATATCGTTCCATTTAGTATTATGACACAGTCTGTTCAGCGCAAGCGTAAGGCTTGTCGACGGCGCTGCGCGCCAGATGTGAAGGTATTTACTCATCGTTACGCTCCTCGTAATCACTTTTTATCCACCTAATATTCCTGTCGACTCACATCGCGAACGAATTGTGGTACTTCAGTACTACCGTAGGATTTTTTCTTTCCCATCTCTGCAGCCCATCGGTATAACCAGGTTACACCAACATGTCCATCGAAAGTATCAGGCCTGGAGTAAGCCGGATCTTCAAGTGCCTCATCAATACTGATGAAGGTGTACCCACGATCCTGCATCATTTTAGCCACGTCGCCAAAAGCATCGGCGTTTATACGATTCGCATGGATCATGAGTATTTGCTTTATTTCCCGACCAAAAAGATCCATGGACTGTTTTTCGGCAGCTTCCCATCTTTTCAAGGTATAGGGAAGGTAAGCTTCACGTATGCGTTGAGCCAGAATGGTATCACCTTTACGTAAAGCCCTTTCATAAGATCCCGAGAATGTATAATCCTGGTATGTGATTGTATTTGGGGCTATCTCATAATTATGTTCGTGTAAAAACTCATCAAGATCTTTGCGGACTTGCAGGTTATCCCCTGCAGACAGGTAGGGATGGCGAAAGAATCTGAATGGCAATCCGGCTTTTTTTGCAAGCGGGCGGGTAATACGTTCACCAAGGAATATTTCCTGCTTGTATTCATCAAAAGTTATGTCATTAATGTCCTCGTGGGCATATCCGTGATTACCGAGTTCGTGCCCTGCTTCCAGCCATTTTTGCAGTAAAGCAACTCTTTCTAGATCAACCACACCTTCAGTTTCCAGCTTTTGTTCAGTAACAACACCAAAAACGGGCATATCGAATTTTTCGAAGGTGGCAAGTAACTTCTCAGTAATTTCCATACGTTCCGCATTGTTTTCACACCGGCACACAACCGGGAGGTCGTCGAATGTGATAGCAATGTACCGTTCAGGCTTTTCCTGGCAATGTACCATAGACAGTATAGCTGCAAATGTCAAACTGAATAAGATCGTTAAATGCTTTGAATGGGCCATATTGATAATTTTAGAGACAAGTCATAATGATAAATGGCTTAATGATTCACAAATCTTCCTATGTTTTCCATGTAATAAAGATTCAAATTAGTAGTGATATACACAATTTAGAAATCCGTAATATGAAGTACATCTTCGATGATACCCTCTTTAGTTACCAGCTTGGATTCCCAATAATCTGGAATGCGATATTTACTTAGGTATTCAATCGTCGAAGGAGATGGATCGAGATATATCTTTTTAGCTTTGATAGGTGTTTCAATAATATATGGCTTACACTTGGGAATTGCAGCAATCGCCTGTTTAGCCCCTTCATAGAGTGCCTTACGCGTCTCCTCAAATGGATAAAGAATGGCCGCTTCCCGTGCGAGTCCCTGCTTTACAGCTACAGTTACACAATGCTCCCCGAAAAATTGTCGTGCTTCACGGCAGGCAGCCACATCCCCTGTGACCATAATTGGCGGCACACCATAATAACCGGCAATGGCCGCATTCTGGGCCAATTCACCTGATTCCACACCGTTGTACCAGAATCTGCTCTCGACACCCTGTGCATGGTTCAATACACCATCGGGCGTACCCCTCATGGCATGAAAACCCAGAAATATTATGCCGTCAAACGATTCATCCAGGCCAGTCGAAACACCGGGCCGTGGTTTTCCTGTAATATATTTAGCTCCTGGTTCCATTAAATGTGGTATTACGGCCTGTTGACCATGCCCGTCCAGTACTACTATCTCAGTTACACCTGCATCACGCAAGCCACGGACAACAGCAGCAACATCTCCCATGAAATACTCATTTGCTTCTATATTCAAAGGAGTATCCTTCACCCATACCTGATCGAATTTGAATGTTCCACTGATCCCTTCCAGGTCAGTGTTAATGTAGATTTTGTACTGCGCTGTTCCAGGGAAAATACCAGTACAGAACAATAGCAAGATCATCACAAACCACATCGATAGAAACTTATTGAAAACTAATTTTAGCCTATTTTTATTATGTTTCATTACAGTATTTTTATTAGAGATTTACGTATTATTTGTCCAATAAACATTTTCCAGATATAATATCAAGGGAACGGAGATTCTCAAACAGGTATTTATTACCACCGGAAAAAACGATAAGGATCATCCCATTCTTCCGGTTCATCCATATACAAATCATCAAGCCAGCGCTTCTCATTTTCCCCCTCATCCACCGGGCTGTTAAAGCGGGCTAATACCTGTGTTGAACTCGCAACGCCCATGTTTCCCAATAATCGATTCAACAGGAATGAGCTTCGCCGATAAGTCTGCTTGATATTGTGCTGCTCATTACTATAGTCACAATGCCAGGGAACCATTTGACAGAATACAGCATTTGCATCCTTTGCAGTTGCCAGTACCCCATTTCCGACAATCTCAGCACCGGAAGAAACCAGCGGTATTTCCTTTGGTGCCCTGTTATGAACATCTGCCGAACCGATGCCGGGTAATAGTGATGTTATCCCAAGCGACTCGAAATATGATGCTATGTGTTCATTTTCCTTTATGGTTATTCCGGGAAACAATATGCGTCCGTCTTCCTGATTCAAACCCACTGCCATTAAATGACCACCTTTTTTGAGCCACTTACTGATATCACCTGTGTGCGCTGATAATTGTTTTCCGCTACCAGGCCCAAGGATCAATACCTGGCTGGAGGATAGTTTCCCACCATTATATGAACCTGCTGAAATAGCTGCTTTTTCGAGATGGCTTTTGCCTGAAGTATCGCCAATATACAATGCTTCGCGGTTTGGAGCAGGTTTAAATCCTGAAACGTATGAGATAATATTCCTGGTCAGCTTTTGAGCTGCCGGGTCGGTCTCGGTACGTCCTGATACATCCATCTGGCAGAATAAAACAACTCCCTTTCCTTCCCGATACTCCATCAAGGGGCTGTACTGGAGGCTATATCCGCCGTCTGTCAAAGGAAGGAAATTGCCACGTGCAGGCTTTTCGATCAACACGCTGGCTACATTCCCGCGATTGCCGCACCGCCAGATCCGGGTCACTTCCATGTCACACCATTTAGTAGATGGTGATCGATACTGCTCACTAATCTCTAAATTCAATTGAGAGGGAAGAAGGGTTGCTTCTCCACGCCAGTCACGCAGGTTTTCCTCATCAAGTCCTGATAATACCGGGTGGTCATTTATTCGCCTGTATACATGCCTTAAGCCATATTCCTGGATCCGGAACCCAAACCGGTTTTGGAGAATGTCCGATGTCTGCTCAAATACAATCACTTTCAGTCCTTTTCGGACGTTAGTCAGGTCCAGTCCCGGACCATCGACTGTCAGGGCTTCCTTGCCGATAATCAGGAGATCATATCCGGACAGGTCAGCATTGGCATTGACGTTTTGATAGAAGATCTCAAGGTCATCTATTAATTTACCTGTTTCACCCTTTGGATCCCATAACGCGATTTTTTTAGGTGGATTTACAGCAGATGGCTGCAGTAGTACATATATAAAGAAAGTATCTTTTTGTATCTCACCATTGCTGAACTCAACCGATGCATTTAGTTCGTACCTGCCGGGTTTCAGGTCTGCAGGGAGGTTGAAACTCACTGGAATTCGCTCCTGGTGACCAGTCGCGATATTAGCAGATTTAATACCTGTTACTGCCTGGGGAAGGTTCAACGACCATCGGCATTCACAGGAAATGTTTTCCCGGCAATTGTTAATTATGATTATCTGCTTTTCAAGGGTTTCGCCTGGCAGGAAAATATGATCCTTGCTTGTAAAGGCATCTTTTTTCCCACCGATATAGGCCAGTAATGGTTTGTTATTATTGATAAGGGCTTCAGCTGTAATCGTAGGGATCCAGTCGGATCGTTCGAAGGCCATATCCATACGTTCACGATACCTTTTAATGAAGTCAGGACTCAGACCTGGCCGCTGGAGATTCTCCCAATCGATCTTGAATTCCTTTGGACTTTTATCTACACCATCCCGTAATATCCAGTACATGCTGAAAATCCAGGGGGAATTAGCCGACATCTCCCAGGTACGAAAAGCCCGCCAGTGTTCTTTTTTATGCATGGCATAAACAGGAAAACGTTCCTTCAGCTGTGTGGAATTCATATTGTAAGGATAATCCGACCGACCCCATACTTTCCCCGCCTGAAACTGTTCAGCTTCCCATCGGAGGTTTTCTTTTTCCATATCGCTGATCTGGTAGGCCGTATCACCGAGAAACTGTGCGTTCCATTCAGCAAGACAGAACTCCCAGGGCACCTGTGCGCGTCCAAATTCTCTTTTCCCTTTATACCAGCCACGATATACAGCCCAATCCCAGGGGAATGGAGACCCGAATTCGCATGTGAAGAGTGGTTTTACACCTGTAGTTGACCAGTGTCCGAACCAATCACACATCTCCTGGATCGGGACCCAGTTCGGGTAGAAATTACTGGTATGCATTGAACTGAGATTCCCTGATGAGTGGTGATAGATAATTTTGTTGGGATCGATTTTGTGTACGATCGCCTCAACTCTTTGCGCTCTTTTAGCATTCCTTAAGGCGGCTGGAGAACGAGGGTTTGAGTATCCATCAATCTTATCAGGATTCATGTCCTCGGCATATCCAGTATAATTGTGATTCATGGAGTAAAACACAACCGAAGGATGGTTCTGTGCTTCACGAACATAGAATCTGGCATGATTCGCATATCCATTGTTTTGATCGGCATCAGGGTCTTCCCATTCATAGTGGCGGTAGTGTGGCTGTGAAAATGAGACCAGCATTCCGACGTCATCTGCAGCCCTGAGTACTTCTACAAAACTTAGATGGGTTCCTGGTTCACAACCATAGTTATGTGTATAGACGAAATTAATTCCAAAACTCTGCAATCGAAGCAAACTTTCTTTTGCTGCTTCATAATTTGCAAGGCTTGCTCCACCCTGGGCATTATCCAGTGGCACTGCCGACAGGAATATCCTGGTACCATTCAGGTAGAAGTCGCGGCCATCGATCCATAATTCGCGAAATCCGAAGGTCACCGGGAGGCTCGTATCAAGCACTTTTTTACTTCCACCTACCAGCATAACAATAGCGTTATATTTATTCTGTGGTGTGTGGATATCCCAAAGCTTTTGTGGATTCCATTTTTCGGTGATAACTAAGGCATCATCCTTAAGATCCTTAACACTGAACGATTTACTTGTGAACTCCTTTACCTTACTCCCTTTATCAGTAATTACTACATGGAGATTGTATTGTTTACTGGCATCAATTCCCTTTATTGAGGCATTAAACATGATCTCTTCATTACGGAAAAATGTATCGATTTTTACGTTTTCAATCCGTGCACCGGTTGGTGTACTTTTAAGATATACATCCCCACACAATCCACGTCGTTGGACTCTTCCCTCACCCAACCTGGGAGCATTGCTGTCATTAACCATGACTACAACATCCTGAAGAGGTAACGCTGTAACTTTTATAGTTAAAATATGGTGGTTGCCTGGTTTACATTGGGAGGTGATATCTAATTTACCTGATGGGAAGAACATCTGTCCCACTAATTTACCATCCATGTAAACATCAGCTAACGAATTCAGATATCTCAGGCTGAGCGTGTAACGGCGACCAGCCCATTCTTTTGGAATACTTATTTCCCGCTGATACCAGGCGGTTTTAACATCATCCAACAATTTCTCATCCCAATCCGGATGTTCAAATACTCGTTGGTTTTCCCGTTGCATATAGTCATTGAACCCGGGCCAGTTACCTGGTACCTTAAAATAGCCCCAGTTCGTGGTAGGAGGAGTGTTTGCATCAAACTCACCGGGTTGCCACATCCACAAACCATTGATACAGATCTGTTCCCGCGTGGGTGTCGATTCATGATATGCCTTTGCAACATCCCAGACTGCTTTTACTCCTTGAGGCAATTTTACAGCATCCTGGGCGATCTCATTAATCCCGGAATGCAAAATCAGGCTTTCTTTCTCTGTTCCAATTCGCCTGTTTCCAAAAAGCAAGAATGATTTTGGAAGACTCAAACCACCAATAAACATGCCCATCGATTGTATAAAGGTTCTACGGGTTTTTATAGGTTCTCGATCCTTTGGATTGGTATTTAATTGATTCATTCTAATTTGATTTGTTTTATAGTCTGATAAAAAATATATTATTCTCACTCATTTGTAGCGATGTAAAAAATATGAGTCAGGTTTATTCCCCGGTAAAATTCTCTTCTGATATACACAACGATCCAGACGCAGGTTAATTTAATTAAATTATCCCTTATCTCAATGTATTCTTTGTCCTAATACAGAATAAAAAAGAAAATATAAATACACAAATTCAAGATCCCCAAATCCAACTTTGACTTTCCCGCCAGCTAAAGAAATATGCAATAAACCCATAAACACCTTTATTATAAGTCTAACAATTGTGAATAAAACTCAAATTGATATACTCATTGTTTTACTAGTATAAAACATTTACCTTCCATATACTTTTCGTGGGCTGAGAGGAGGTAGGAATCTAAAATCATTGACCTCATATCCAAATGGCTGAAGATCGACGACTGGCAGCGATCATGTTCACAGACATTGTCGGGTACACCGCCCTGATGGGCAGAGACGAAGATGCTGCTTTCAAAATGCTTCGTAAAAACCGGCAACTGCATAAAACACTAATCGAAAAATACAGAGGAAAATGGCTTAAAGAAATGGGTGATGGGATACTGGCCAGTTTCGGTTCAGCATCTGACGCAGTACGATGCGCCAGTTTAATACAGAATAGAGCAAAAAAAGAGGAGATCCCTTTAAGAATTGGAATACATGAAGGAGAAGTAGTATTTGAAGGAGGCGATATATTTGGGGATGGTGTGAACGTCGCCTCCCGCCTGGAGGATCTGGCTGAAACGGGAAGCATTAACATATCAGAAGCAGTATATAGAGAAATAAAAAACAAAGCAGGGATTACTGCTGAGTTTATTGAGGAGAAATCGTTAAAGAATATTGAAGAACCAGTTAAAATCTATAAAGTATCTTGTGAGGAGGTTGAAGGAGAACAAATTGAAATTACATCAGGAAAAGATGACAGAAAATCAATAGCTGTCCTGCCCTTTGTTAACATGAGTAACGATCCGGAACAGGAATATTTCTGTGATGGAATTTCTGAGGAAATTATTAATGCCCTTTCACATATTGAAAGTTTAAAGGTAATCGCCCGTACTTCTGCATTTATGTTTAAAGGCAAACATGAAGACATGCGTGATATAGGCAGACAACTTGATGTTGAGACGCTTCTTGAAGGCAGTGTGCGGAAAGCAGGTGATAGTCTTCGCATAACAGCTCAGCTTATTAAAGCTTCCGATGGTACACATCTCTGGTCTGAAGCCTATAATCGGCAACTGGAAGATGTGTTTGCCATGCAGGAAGAAATTTCGCTGGCAATCACTGATAACCTGAAAATTAATCTTTTAGGAAAGGAGAGAAAAGCGATTACCAAGCGGTATACTGAAGATCTGGAAGCTTATAATTTATATTTAAAGGGGATCTATTGTGCGCATTTATTCACCCCCGAGGGATTTAAAGAAGGCATGAACTATTTCGAAAGAGCAATAAAGATAGATCCGAACTTTGCACTGCCATATTATGGGATGGCATATATATTCATCAAAATCACCTTTTTTGGAAATATGGCTCCCAACGAGGGTTATCCGATAGCCAAAGAATATTTAAAAAGAGCTTTCGATATTGATGATGATGTTGCTGAAGCTCACGCTACGATGGGATCATATGTTGAAAACATGTTTCACTGGAACTGGAAGGCAGCAGAGGAGGAATTAAAAAAAGCACTCCAAATAAACCCGAACTCTCCGGAAGTGCATCATTTATATTCTTATTTTTTAACCTTTATGGAATATCATGATGAAGCCATTAAGGAAGCACAAATAGCTATGGAATTGGACCCTCTTTCCAGTTTATTTACATCTTTTTTAGGTGCAGCATATTTTTATGGTCATCAAACGGACAAAGCTATAGAAGTGCTGGAAAAAGTTGTGAAAATGACTCCAAATGATTTTATGGCACGTTATCATCTTGGGCATGCCTATGAAGGTGAATCCAGGATTAAAGAAGCGTTACTTGAATATGAGAAGGCAGTTGAAGTATCAGGGAGGTCGGCCCTGGCTGTATCAGTTCTTGCTGGTTGTCACTATTTAAATGGGGATATTGAATTAGCAGAAAAGTTGAATAATGAATTGGAAAAAAGGGCGAAATCAGAATACATTCCTGCGACAATGATTTATTCGTATTATAATATTAAAGGGGATATGGATAATGCATACTTCTGGTTAGAAAAAGCAGTCGAAGAACACGATTCTTTTCTCCTCTGGATGCCTATTTGTCCTTCAAAGGGTCATGCTGTACCTGACGAACCAAGGTTCAAGAAGTTAATGGAGAAAGTATTGGAGGGAAAGGATCAATTAAAACCATAATCCCCGGTATTGGATACCGAAGATCTTCGTACTATCATATATCCTGTCAGCTACAATTGTGGTTTTTGAATCTTGCCCTGAAATATGTGAAACATAAGGTCAGGGTTGAATCCTGATTCACAATATTACCAAATCCCTAACACCCATCACCTAACACCCATCACCCAACCCCCAACCACTAACCCCTAATCCCCAATTCCCATTTTGACTTCCACAGCAGAATGTCTAATTTCAATCTATTCTGATCATATCACTAAAAACAAAAAAAATGGACACGACAACCATTGATAGACGCGACTTTATCAAATCGTCATTATACGCACCCCTGGCAGCTAATATGGCATTCAATTCTTTTACACCTGATCAATCCAATTATCCATCAGATACGGATTTTGATATCGATCGGGTGGATTCAAATCCTAAAATCAAATTGGCCCGGGATATAGCCCTGAAACTCCTTCAACCCAGTGAAAAACATTATAAACATGGGATGGAGCTCCATAAAAATTCACTTGTGATAGAACCTTATGGTTTTGCACCTTTTTCAGCATTTGATGGAGACCATGTTAAAAAACTCATAGAAACAGGAGGTTCTGATGAAGAAATAATATTTGCCATGGAAGATATGCGACGAACGCGATGTATCACCAATAAAACGGAACGGGAAGAAATCACCCAGGCCTGGCAAGCGTCAGGCGTGGATTGTGTCTTTCAGAATGCCGGGGAGGAAAGCAATACAATAGAGATTATCCTGCAAAGACTGGGCTGGTTTACTTTTATTACCGATATGCTGTCTGATTTTTTGTTTAAAGCAGTAACACCTGGTGATATAACCAAGGCTGAACAGTCAAACCGGCGATGCCTGTATTTCAGCTCAAACGGGGTTCCTTTGCCACAAAATTGGCGTTCTGCTGAAACAGAGTTATTGTATATCCGGCTATTTTTTCAGTTAGGCATTCGTATGATGCACCTTACCTATAACCGGCAAAACATGATCGGTTCAGGCTGTGGCGAGCCTGATGATGGAGGATTGACTGATTTCGGTCGGGTTGTAGTGGACACAATGAATAATGAGGGGATCATCGTAGACATCTCACATTCCGGGTGGAAAACCAGCCTCGAAGCAGCAGAAGTATCCAGGAAGCCCATCGTGGCCAGTCATACCATCTGTCATGCCTTGAATCCACATTACCGTGGTAAGCCAGATAATGTGATGAAAGCCATTGCAGACAGGAATGGTTTAATTGGAATTTGTGTTATACCGCGATATTTAGGTGGAACCGGTGATATCCGGGCATTGCTCGATCACATAGATTATACCATAAAGAAAGTTGGAGTGGATCATGTAGGTATTGCCACTGATGTCAATTATACCTCTCAGAACTTTGGTAAACAGTATGCCAAATTACCTGAAGACTGGAGAAGGAATACCCGTGCGAAATGGGAACAATTGTGGCCGCCGTTTGAATATACAGAAACAGAAGAAATGGAACTCAGTACGGCATGGACTAACTGGCCCTTGTTTACAGTAGGACTGGTACAACGTGGATACTCGGATGAAGATATTCAGAAAATAATTGGAGGAAATGCCTTACGAGTAGCCAGGGATGTTTTCCCGGATAATTTGAATAAGCATTCCGATTCCAAATAGTAAGTTCATATATTTAACGTCAGATGGTTATCATAAATCCAGATTCTTCCCTATCAACGTCTCGCTGAGCGTTGCGAAGCTGACGTTGAGGTATAAAAAAACTGAAACCCGAATAATCCTCGATTGTATCGAGGATTATTTGATATCGCGTTTGCAACGCATATTGCATGTTTGAAAAGCATAAATCACTTTATTCTTTAACTAGATAATTATATATAACCTGAAAATCACTTTGTACCCTTCGTGTAAATTCTCCCTGTACTTTGTGGTTATTATAGATATCATTAATATTATATCAAATCAAAATTAATCGCCATGACATCCCGAAGAAACTTCTTAAAATCCTCCGCTGCCATAAGTAGCATATCCATGATTCCAGGTTATGTTCAGGGTATACCTATGGTAAATTCTATGAAAGACTTATCTACTTTCGATTCAGGCAAAAGCATCATCGGAGGTTATGGATCCTGGGCAAACGGATTGGTTGAAAAACCGCCAAAGTACTCATTTCGAAGAAAAGACTTTGAAAACATAGATTCCTGGCGAAATAAAGCACTTGAAACAGCCAGGGAGTTAATATCATCTCCGGATATTGGGAGTACACCAGAGGTTTCGGTGAATAAAAAATACGATTTTGATGGGCTGGAAATCGAAGAACTCTGCTGGCAACTACCATATGGCCGAAAAACGGAGGCGATATTGCTTAAACCACAAAATGCCAAGGGTCCACTGCCTGCTATCCTGGGACTTCATGATCATGGGGGTAATAAGTACTTTGGTAAACGGAAGATTACCAGGACCTCGGATGAAATGCATCCCATGATGGCTGAACATCAGAAGTTATATTATAGTGATTTCGGTTGGGCTAATGAGATTGCTAAAAGAGGTTATGTGGTTCTGGTCCATGATACCTTTACGTTTGCCAGTCGCCGGGTATTGTTTGAGGAAATGACTGAAATCCCCTGGGGATATTGTTCAACAAATGGGATGTCGGATGAAAACCCTGAAAAAAAAGAAAACATAGAAAAATATAACCAATGGGCTGCTGAACATGAACATATTATGGCAAAATCCCTGTTTTGCGCAGGGACAACCTGGCCGGGTGTTTTTCTTGCAGAAGATCAACGTGCATTGAATGTATTGAGTGCCCGAGATGATGTTGATGCCGGTCGCCTGGGATGTGGTGGACTTTCCGGAGGAGGATTAAGGACAGTTTTTCTTGGAGGACTGGATCACAGAGTGAAATGTGCTGTCGCTGTTGGATTTATGTCCACATGGGCAGATTTCTTACTCAACAGGTCCTACACACACACATGGATGACCTATGCTCCGGTATTACCCAGGTACCTGGATTTCCCTGAAATATTAGGTTTGAGGGTACCTCTACCAACCATGACACTGAACAATAATGAGGATGGATTGTATACCTTACCGGAGATGAAAAAGGCAGATAAAATTCTCCGGGAAGTATTTAAAAAAGCTGGTGCATCAGATCAGTATAAAGGAGGCTTTTATCCGGGTGATCATAAGTTCGATGCCGAAATGCAGAAGGATGCGTTTGACTGGTTTGACAGGTGGTTAAAATGAGCTCGTTAGTTTTTCCTTGATTCCGCATTTAAGCCTCACTATTCATTAAGAGGTGGAGTACATAAAACTAAAAGTAAAATCCCGGAGGGATGACCTGATTGTAGTATATTATCTTATTATATAAACAAAGCGCCGTAGGTGCGACCTTGTAAAAAATGGCAAACACATATTCGCAAATTTACATTCAGATAATTTTCTCAGTCAGTAGGAGATATTCCATAATACCTAAATCGAAAAAGGAAGAATTACATAAATATATTACTGGTATTATTTCCAATAGAAATCAAAAACTATTAGCAATTAATTGCATGCCAGATCATACTCATATATTAATTGGGCTAAAACCAAACATTGCATTGTCAGATTTAGTCAGGGATATCAAAGCTGCCTCTTCAGGATTCATTAATGAGAAAAAGTGGGTGAAAGGGAGATTTTCCTGGCAAGAGGGATATGGTTCATTTTCTTATTCACACTCACAAATCGACAGAATTATCAAATATATAAACAATCAAGAAATGCATCATGTAAAAAGATCTTTTAAAGATGAATACATGAGATTTTTAAAAGACTTCAATATCGAATTTGATAATGAATATCTATTCCATTGGATTGATATATAGGTCGCACCTACGGCGCTTAAAGTATATACATTCCTGTGGCTATAAACAGGTCGCTCCTCTGGAGCTTACAGTTGCAAATCCTTGTAGCCATATCTGAGTATCAATTAAAATATGTAATTACATGATGTTAATTATTTCTGATTAATAGTAGGGATTAGCTTGTTTTTGATAGATTGAAGTACTTATAATATTAAAAATTCAGAGGTAAAGCTTATTGGAAAAAGGATAATCCCGGAGGGATGACCTGATTGTAGGGAATAGGAAAATTATTGAAAAGCACTGTAGGTACGACCTAATAAAATGCCTGTGGAATATAAAAAGTTCCGCTATCCCTAAATCATGGGAAAAACGGCACAAGGGAGCCCGAAGAATCTTTGGTCATCGAGGCTCCGCCTCGTGACTTTTCAGAAATCTAACCTTCTTCTTTATAACCAACGGTTTGTGCAAAAAGCACCTTCTGTTGTTGTCCCAACTTAAATTCACCGATTGTATTTTCCTTATCACAGTTATGGAACCATGCAGCCAGACCCATAGATGCTGCGAAGAGATATACATTCTGAGCAATAAAGCCAGTATCTGTATAATAATAGGATTTCTGAACTTCCGGATCTCCGATTGCACGGTCAGGTTGATTTGGGCCCAGGTCGTACCGGGTAAGATCGGCAACATAAAATATATTTACGGGTGCTGTAGCTGCTCGTCCTCTCCCTGCCCTCCTGCGGAAGTCCCCCGATACTACAGGTGCCAGCCTATGTGTGATAGCTTCATAAAGGTAAACACCTTCTAGTAAGGCTACGTAAAGGTCGATTTCCTGGGAATTGCTGGCCGAGGGTGCAGTTCTTCCTGGTTTATTGAATGATGCCTGCTCCCGGTTTACACCGAATGCCGCCCATAGCAGGTTTGAAAGTACCTGAAGGGGAAGTTCCTTTGAGCTGATATTTCGTGTGGTTCTTCTTTCATCGATGGCTTCCAGTAGTGATTTTCCACCTTCTTTTTCCGGTTTGGGAAGTTTGATAGGCTGAAGATCCATAGTATCAGATGATTTTAGAGATAATCCGGAGACTGATCCAGAAAATACGGTTGCGGCAGGTAGCGTTTTAACAAATGTTCTTCGTTTCATTTTGACCTCCTCAGTTGATCTTAGAATTAGATTTCTTAAAATAAAATGTTAATACTACTCTTGAATCATATGTAATTCACTTCAGTATCAGGTAACTAATTACTATTGTAAAATAACGTATAGAATTCTATTGATCCTCCTTTATATCATAAGCAAACAGCTTATCAGTATGCCGAATATATAACCTCCCCCCCCACACCACAGGATGTGCCCAGTGCATTCCTTTTCCACCGCTTGGTACTTCGAATGTGCTTGCTGCATTGTATTTTTCTGATGTAGCTGTAACCAGTGTCATAATACCCCGCTCATCAAGGCAATACAACATGCCATCCGCATAGGTCAGCGATCCTTTCCCGTTCGATTTCCACATCTGCTTCCCTGACACGAAATCCAGACAGAACCATCCCCTTGCCCTGTCGCCTGCACCGTAAAGGTACCCTTCATGCAGGATGACTCCGCCATGATGGTTATCCATTAGATCAGTTTGCCAGACTGTTTCAGGAATAATATCTTTTCCTGATGGGGTAAGTTTTATCAGGATACTTCCCTTACCATATCCGGTCGATGCAAATACATATCCATTATAAAACACAGGATCCGTGATATTATTCGACCGGTCATTTTCAAAGTTTACATGCCAGAGAAGTTTACCAGCTTTTGAATCCACCCCATAAACACTGTTTGAACTCAATCCGGCAATCTGTCGATAACCCCCATAATCGAACAAAAGCGATGAGTTGAATCCAACACTCCCAGGTATTTCACTGTTAGCCCATATCAGATCTCCATTGCTTTTATCCAGACAAACGATGTATCCTTTCTTCCCTGCAGGATTACAATATAACCTATCCCCTTCAATATAAACTGATTCAGAGTAGCCGTATTCGGGAATATCAGCATCGAATTCCTCGCGTAAATTAATACTCCAAATCTCATTTCCCGTTTTGTATTCAAAGGCTGTTAACTGACCTAATTCTCCAAGATGATATACAGTGCCATTATCATATGTTGGTGTACTTCTGGCACCGGTATAAGTTCTCGCCCAGGAGCGAGTTGTTTCCCACGATTGTCCGTTGGGTTTCTTCCAGACTTGTTTCCCGTTCAGGTCATATGCAAATACATGAGTTTGTTTGTCTGCCATACCTGCTGTAAACAGAAATCCTTCAGCAATTGAAACAGAACTATACCCTTCTCCCAGTCCCGAAATCGTCCAGATCAATTTAGGGCCTCCCTCGGGCCACTTTTTCAACAGCCCTGTGTCCGGGGATTTATTGATCCGTTCCGGCCCATGGAAACATTTCCATTCGCATTCATCCTGTGCCAATGCAGTACATCCTGAAAAAACCAGAATAAGAGATAATAGTATACCATATGGCAAGCTACTTTTCCGGGCAGTGAAGGGCTCAATGTTACCTGAGTCTCCAGTAAAGTGTTTTTTAATAAAACTTGTCACTTGATTATTCCAGTTAAAATTATTGAGAATAAATATTCTTTGTGGCATAATATATTCTTTGTCATCTCGAAGAAGCAAGGGATCTACCAGAGAGAATATTGAAATGAGAAGAGATTGGCAGATCTCTCCTTGCGTCGAGATGACAAGTCAGACTTTTGAGCGAAGGAATTTTAATTCTCAACAACCTCCTTCTTTTCAGCATCCCACTTGAGATATTTCCGGCTACGGAACGATTCAACCCCCATCATACAGGCCACGACACCATAAAATCCCAGGTTCTGATCGCATTTTAGCGCTTCATTTTCCCTGATTGCAGCCTGTAAATTCCTGTGATGTAAAGTAACATCTTCGGCACCCGATTTCTTATGCGTGAAGAGGCCCTGGCCTTTTTTCTTCTCACCGGTACCGCTTATTACAGCTTCGTTGGTTGCCTTTTGTGGTGTTATGGTAAAGCCATTTGAGGTAAATTCCAGTGTAGCTTTATGTCCGCGAATCACATGCCGGATTGGCATATCATTGGCAAGGGATGAAACCAGCATAACAGTTGTTCTCTCCGGATAATCCAGCATCATGTTGAAAGTATCCGGTATTTCAGCAACACTGTCCACAAAATTCCATTTACCGCCGGTGCCTGTTACATAATCAGGAAATTTCAGACCTACAGATTTGATAAGTCTTGTAACACGGTGTATAAACAGGTCTGTGGCAATCCCGCCGGAGTAATCCCAGTACCTTCTCCACTGAAAATATCTCCTTGGGTCCCAGGGGCGTTTAGGTGCAGGTCCAAGCCATGCCTCCCAGTCAAGGTTCACACCGGGCTTGGCTTCCGGATCGATCTCGTATGCCCAGAAGTCATCCACATAATTCCTGGAATAATCGATATGGGCCATAACCACTTTACCAAGGGCGCCTTCCTGGATCATTTTATGAGCTGTTTCATATGAGTTGTCTGACATGCCCTGAACGCCAACCTGTATTTTGAGTTTTGTCTTTCCTATTTTCTCAACAATGGTTTTTGCCTGTTTAATTGTATGGGTCATGGGCTTTTCGACATAAATATGTTTCCCGGCATCGATAGCATCCAGCGACATCTGGTAGTGCCAGTGCTCAGGGGTGGCGATGAGCACATAATCGATGTCCTTTGAATCCAGGATTTTCTGGTAATCTTTGAAAGCCTGTGCTTTTGTTAATTCTTTAGCCCGGTCCAACCTATTTGTATAAATATCACACACCGCAGCAATCTCTATATTATCTGATTTTGTCATTTTTATCAGTGCATTCATATGTGCATTGGCCATGCCACCACATCCAATCACACCGATCCTGATCTTTTCGTTTGCCCCGATTATTCGTGAATAACTATTTGCATACGCATGCGGGCTGCTTCCCAGGACAGCAATTCCAGCTGTAGTACCTGCCAGTCCTTTTACGAACTGTCTTCTTGATAAATTCTTTCTTCCCATTTCAGTATTGTTTTATAATTGATTACTTGAAAATTAAAGGTGGTTATATAAATAAGATATAGATTTTACTCAATTGCTTAAATTACCCATTAGTCGCCATAGATGCAATTCTTCATATTTTACACGATCACTCTAAAACTGATCCCATCACATCCTTTTTCTGATTCAGGTCATTATCAGGTATGATTACGGCTACCCAGGGCATGTCCTGAGAAGTAATCTGTCCCTGCCATTCAAATGTATTCTGTATCCCCGGTTTGAGGGTTATTTCTTTCCACCTGGTCTTTGAGGTTAAATTATCCGTGCGAACCTCAAAACGGTGATTACCGCGGCCATTGGCTATTACGCTGATAGTTACTTTTCCTTTTGATGAGGTGCTTTGAGAAACCTGGAAATCCAAAATGTTTTTAGAGTCAAGGATAAGATTATAGGATCCGGCCGGCAGGAAAGTCCTCTTCAATACTTCATTTTCATATTTCACCGTGTATTTACCTTCCGGTATCATTGTGCGGAACCGACCGGTTGATGGGTTTGGTTCAATCAAGAATTTTTGTCCTGATTTTGTTTCCAGGAATTCTACCGTGGAATTAGATTGTCCTTCTACAAGGGCGGGCCCTGAAAGGTGCTTCATCAGACCTAACCAGCGAATTACCGGGAAGACCCAGATCTCCTTATATGTCCATGAACATTGAACAGGCCAGTATGGCACATCACTGTCTCCACGGGTCTGGATACCAACCGGTAATCCACCCACCAAATCACCGGATAATGGTGTATATAAAGGAGTAAAGTCGTACCCTTCACCCCACATGGTACTTTGTGAAAAAGGATTTTTACCAATTACCCATTCCAGTTGATTCTGTGATAGCCAGACTCCCTCCAGGTCTCCCCGTAAATGAGCTGCATTGGTAACTGCGATTGCCTGTGACAAAATTGGGCCAAAATGCCCGCGGTAGTCCATCCATACCGGAAAAAGCCTCAGGTAGTGATCTTTCCCCAGAGGGATGCCATTCAATACCTGTTTCTTAAATGATTCCTGCCGGCTTTCCGGGGCATCCACATACTCTTTGTCGTGGTAGATCGATGCAGGGAAGACACTGTACGGAGCTGTATATTTCGAGATGGTTTTGAGATATTCAGCATGCAATACGATGGCAGAATACCAACTCATCCAGTCAGGATGATCCGGATATGTCCTGCAAAGTAGTGTAAGTGCCTCGGTGGGGGCCTGTTCCCATCCTTTATGACAATAGTGTACAAGACGCTCTTTATCCGGACCGGTATAAAAGAAACCTGTTAATGGGATATTCCAGTCCGGTTTCTTTCGTTGCTGGGAGTTTACGGTAATCATTGCCCATTCAGCAGCTTTTTTAGCATATTGCTGGTCACCGGTTGCTTTCCACAGGTCTATAGCGGTTAATATTCCATCTGAGGTAATTTCATACTTTACATTATCAGAATCAAAATTGCCTCGAAAAACTACTCCATCAGAATCCGCCCAGAATTCATCTAAACCATCAACCGCGAATTGCCAGTCCTCTTTAGCCATCATAAGTGCATAATTTGCCAACCTGGGATCGCGATCCTTCAACACACGATAAGCAATGGCTTCAGCTGCAGCAGCAGTAAAATGATCCGGGGGTGTATTACGGGCTGTTGAAGTTATATCATCATTATCACCTATTATACCATTTGTACGTCTGCTGTTCGCTTTGCCTCCGTTACGATACCCATCCCTGAAGCTGGTCTTCATGATCCATCTCAGCCCCCATGTAGCTTCTTCAACCAGGCGTTCCAGGAGTTCCGGATCCTCATTTCGCGTTTGGAGTTTGTCAGCCAGGTCAAACATGACATAGACAGCTTCTGCTGTATTGCCAAGGCCCTGTGTGAGGTCACCAGCATCATGCCATCCGCCATTGATCACGATTTTCTTGTCACCATGCTGACACGTCCAATCCCGGTGACACACCCCATGCACACCGGGTATTGCCATTCCACAACGTTCCGAATAAAAAAAGTTAAGTGCTTTCAATATGGATTCTCTCCAGACATTTGGTCCGATCGGGAATGGTTTTGTAAATGTTTCACCAGCTTTTAATATATAAGTGCCATCCTGATAAATTTCAGAAAAATCCATCACCTTAAAATTGCCAATATGTGTCTGAACGGATTGAACAGGTTTGGAAAGTATAGTTTCTCCTGTATTCTGGTCAATTACCTGGAATTCGGCTGCGTCGAGTTCACTGGCAAGAGCTGTCTTTGACGCACCGGATTGATATCCTGAATGAGAATAGGAGATCCTGCCTGGCCACACATCCCAGCCCTCAATATGATCGGGCTTTACTTTTTCAAGCTCCAGTTGATCGAAGTAATAAACAGCAGTATCCGTTGCTTCAGGTTCATTGCCACTCATATAATAAGAAAATTCAAGAGCCGTTATTTTATCCCTTGCCACATTCCCGATTTCCCAGACCACATGATTCCACTCATGATTCCGTAACATGAAAGAGCATTCCCCTTCCTGTGCAAAGAGGCCGGGTAATTTCTCAACACCGTCATTGAACAGCCTGAGTTCAAGCCAGATTACATAAAATCCGGGACAATCCGGATAAACCCATACTGATATACGATTTGATTCATTCCAGTCTTCTCCATCAAATTTCCTTCTTACACCTGCTGTACCCCAGCCTCTTCCGTTTTGCGGGCCTGGTAAATTATACTTTGTAGGGATTTGCATTCGTAGTGACTGTCTATTATCATGGGATTTATCTCCGGTTAGTGTCATTTCGGTGATTATCCGGTTGACGTCAGCAGCTTTACCATCCACACGTGCATCTACTATCTGCTGGGCACCGGTTGTAAAAGCTTCCCAGTGATCCAGCGATTCCATATCATCCAGAATCCTGCTGTCAAGTACTGTTTTATTGAGCCAACGGTAATAGGCCGAGTTTTGATAATCCGCTTTCATGGGCTCACGATCATGTGCAAAGAAGCTGATTTGAAAAGCGAGAAGAAATGTCCAGAATGTCATCATGATTTTAAAAATTAAAAATTAATTATCCCGGGATCAGGTATTCTATCATCTGTGATGATTCCTGATTTGTTTAAGAACAGCACAAGTTAATAGAATTTTAGTACAAATTCTTTATGAACATCAATTTCAAACTCCATTGTTTAACAACCTCAAATCCCTTAACTTACTTGTACTTTTTGGTGGCTCTGGAGAGAAAAGAACTTATAAAATAAGGTAATCCCCTGAAAAGTCACGAGGCAGAGCCTCGCGCCAGGGGGATGAATCAGTAATATGCCAGAAGATCAACGTCTTGCTGCCATCATGTTCACCGACATTGTCGGTTACACTGCCCTTATGGGAAGTGACCAGGACAAAGCCTTCCAACTCCTCCGAAAGAATCGGGAAATTCAGCAGCAACTCATTAAAAAGCATTCAGGCGTATTGCTGAAAGAGATGGGGGATGGTATCCTGGCTCAATTTAACAGTGCAACAGATGCTGTACGATGTGCGATTGAAATTCAGAAAGGAGCAAGGGAAGAATTGGAGGGACAAATCCGTATCGGTATACATCTCGGTGATGTAACTTTTGAAAACGAGGATGTTTTCGGGGATGGTGTAAACATTGCCTCTCGTTTGCAATCCATCACCGATCCCGGTGGGATATATATCTCTGAGTCTCTACAAAAAGCGATTCGGGGAAGAAGCGACATACAGACCAAATACCTGGGAGAGTTCAACCTCAAAAATGTAGACTACAAAGTTAAAATATATGCAGTACAGGGGGAAGGTCTGCCAATCCCAACCACCTCAAAAATCAAAAAACTTACCGGGAAAGGCCTGAAGGAACGGATATTTGGATCAGTTGGCACATACATTGTTTTATTATTATTGCTGTTGTCTATCGGCTGGTGGATAAGGAAAGAATATTTTATAGACCAATCGACCATGTCATCCTTGTTAGTACTGCCACCTGATAACTATACAAGCAGCGACACACTGGATTATTTTATTGCAGGAATGCATAATTCACTGATAGGTGCTATAGGAAAGATCAAGTCTCTGCGGGTTCCATCTAAAACGACAGCCAACGCGTATAAGGATGTTGAGAAGTCTATACCGGAAATAGCGTCTGAAGTGAATGTTCGTTACATCATTGAGTTATCGATCTTATGTTTAGGAGATAGTATATGCCTCCAGGTAAAACTGGTCAGTGCCCACCCGGAAGAAAAGCAATTATGGGTTCATGACTATAAAGTGGAAGCAAGTCAGATTCTGAATTTGTACAACAACATAGCCAGAGAAATTTTCGATGAGATTAATATTACTTTAACTCCGCTGGAAAAAACCTTACTGGCAGAAACCAGATCAATCGATCCCAAAGCGTATGCTGCATATCTGAAAGGTCAATATTATTGGGAACAACTTCATCCTGATTCTCTCCTAAAGGGTATGGATTATTTTCATATTGCCATCGAAAAAGAACCGGAATGGGCACCTCCTTATGCAGGTCTCGGAAGCACATGGTTTCTACGTGGTTTTCTTGAGTATATCCCATGGATCAAAGCCCTTCCAAAGTTGTATCAGTATCTGCACAAAGCCCTCGAACTGGATCCCGAGGATGCCTATTCACATTATGTTGTGGCTATGACAGCCGTATGGGCAGAATGGGAGTGGGAGAAAGCCGAAAAAGAATTTCTGAAAGCCCTCGAATTGAATCCCAATGATGCATTGTGTCGGATGTACTATGCTCATTTATTAATGATCTTAAGAAGGATTGAGGAAGCGGTAGATCAGGCAAATATAGCATTGGAACTGGATCCCATGGAGCCTATTATCTTGTTTTTAAATGGAATAGTAATGCGAGGTGCCGGTGATTATCAATCTGCAATTACACGATTTGAAAAAGCACTTTCAATTAATCCGAATTTCGGCCCTGCTAAGGGAAATTTATTTGACACCTATTATGACAATGGTGACTACGAAAAATGGATTGAATATTGGAATAAAAAAGTGCATGGACTTTGGAATGACGAAGGCAGGGCAGCGGTACTATACGCCTTCCATGAAAAGGGGCATATTGCCGCCATTGAGGAAATGTTCAAGATGAATGAGAAGTATGGGAATGACTGTTTTATGGCTGACGAAATCAAAGCGGAAAGATATTTAAAATTGAATAATTACGAAAAAGTATTAGATCACTATGAAAAATTGTATGAAATCTCCTATTCATCCATGCCTTACCTCACAACCAATCTATATAAACATGACCAGTTGAAAGAATACCCAAGGTATATTGAGTTATTGAAGAAAATGAACCTTCCAGTTGACTGAATTTTAACAGTTTATTAATCAGGAAATAAACACCTGGGATCAATTTTAATCCCAATTGTTTAACAAAGCCAAAATCCTTAACTTCCAAGTACTTTTTGGTGGCTCAGGAGAGAAAAGAACTTATAAAATAAGATAATCCCCTGAAAAGTCACGAGGCAGAGCCTCGCGCCAGGGGGGGATTAAAATAAGAAACGTTATCCCCGGCTCGGAAGCCGGGTATCAGTAATATGCCCAAAGACCGACGTCTCGCCGCCATTATGTTTACCGACATTGTCGGGTACACTACCCTTATGGGAAGTGACCAGGACAAAGCCTTCCAACTCCTCCGAAAGAATCGCGAAATTCAACAACAACTCATTAAGGAGCACTCAGGCGTTTTGTTGAAAGAAATGGGGGATGGCATCCTGGCTCAGTTTAACAGTGCTACGGACGCTGTTCAATGTGCCATTGAAATTCAGAAACGGGCAAGGGAAGAATTGGAGGGAAAGATCCGAATTGGGATACATCTTGGGGATGTCACCTTTGAAAATGAGGATGTTTTTGGTGATGGTGTAAACATTGCCTCCCGGTTACAGTCCGTCACCGATCCCGGAGGGATATATATATCTGAATCTACCCAGAAAGCAATCCGGGGAAGAAGTGATATACAGACCAGATACCTTGGAGAATTCAATCTTAAAAATGTAGATTACCCAGTAAGAACCTATTGTGTACAGGGAGAAGGTTTACCGGTACCATCTTCAGCCAAGATAAAAAAGCTCACCAGGCGAAGTTTGGCAGAAAGAGTACTTGGTTCGATCTATACATACATTATTCTATTATTGCTGGTTTCTATTGGCTGGTGGATCCGGAAAGAATTTTTTGTTGACAAATCGGCCATATCATCTGTGATATTCCTTCCTTTCGATAATTATACAAACAGTGATACACTGGATTACCTGTTTGCAGGAATGCATGATGCCCTGATCGGAGAGGCAGGAAAGATCAGCGCCTGGCAGGTAAAATCAAAAACTACCGCCAATGCCTTCAGAAATGCTGATAAATCTATCACAGATATTGCCTCAGAAATCAATATCGATGCTGCTGTGGAGACTTCAGTTTCCTGTTTTGGCGAACAGGTTTGTTTCCAGGTAGCCGTGGTAGATGCCAGGGAAGATAAACAACTCTGGATCAAGGACTTTACTGTCGAGAAAAGCCAGATCCCGAATTTATTCAGAAAAATTGCCAGGGAGATTTCCAGGGAAATCAACGTAATTCTTACTCCACAGGAAGAAGAACTACTTGCACAATCAGAGACTGTAGATACCATAGCCTATGATCTTTATTTGAAAGGCATGTTTAACCTGGATCAAATGAGTAATGAAGCACTGTTAAAGGCTGAGCAATACTTCAATCTTGCTATCGAGAAGGAACCGGATTGGGCGCCACCATACAGGGGCCTTGAAAAGGTTGTTGGAAGACGGATGCAGATGGGATTTGAAGCACCCTCGATCGCTATCCCCAAAAGGCATATACTCATTGCCAGGGCACTTGAACTGGATCCAAACGCTGCTGATTTGCATGGAATAATTGCTGGTACTGCTGCATGGTCTGATTGGGATTGGGAAAAGGCTGAAAAGGAATTTAAGAAATGTATTGAATTAGAACCCAGCGATTCAGAACACCGGATGTTTTATGCCCATCTGCTTACCATCCTGCGCAGGATGGATGAAGCCCTGTATCACGCAAAAATAGCCCAGGAATTGGACCCATTAAATCCATTTTCCTTAGGGTTATATGCAGTGGTATTACTAAATGCCGGTGAATGTGAAACTGCACTTACATATGTTGAAAAAGCTCTTTCAATAGAGCCAGATCACTATTTTACAAGTCCAAAGTTGTGGGGTGCCTGGGAGTGTTTAGGGGAATACGAAAAAGTGTTTGATATGTGGAAGCAAATCAATATTGACTTCTGGGAAGAGTATGAACAAACTGAACACTACGAAAAGACATTCCGTGAACATGGATGGATTGCTGTTATGGAAGTAAGTATAAAGTTCTATGAGGAAGTTCTGAAAAAAGAACGCCAGCTTAATCCAGGAGAGGAATCCTTTTTGGCTTACCAATATATAACAGTTGGGAACTATGATAAAGCCTTAGAATTTTATGAAAAACTGTATGAAATGCATAATCCGAATTTGCCTTACATTTCGACAAAAACAACATACGATAAAATGAAGAACAATCCGAGGTATATTGAACTGCTGAAAAAAATGAATCTTCCGGTTGATTGAATTTTAACAGTTTATTAATCAGGAAATAAAAACCTGGGATCAATTTTAATCCCAATTGTTTAACAAAGCCAAAATCCTTAACTTCCAAGTACTTTTTGGTGGCTCTGGAGAGAAAAGAACTTATAAAATAGGGTAATCCCCTGAAAAGTCACGAGGCAGAGCCTCGCGCCAGGGGGGGGATTAATATAAGAAACGTTATCCCCGGCCACCGAGCCGGGCCTGCCCGCCATCGCGCGAGGCACTGGATGGCAGGCAGGGTCTCCGTAATTGATTCCCCCTCAACATCACTCGAAACGAAGTGAAGAGGATGTTGAGAAGATTTATCTAGATTGTTGAGTTTAGTAATTTCAATAAATATATTTTTCACATAAATTTTTTAGTGATGAGAACGAAATGGTCCCTGTTTATTATTTCAATCATAATCTTTTCCTGTACTACACAAAAAGATGCTGATGAACTGGCTGAATCACCCATAAAATTCGATCCATTTCCGCTCGAAATTCCGGAGCAGAATGCCCTGATGACCAGATGGGGGGAAAAGGAGGTGCTTAAATCCGAGTTGATTGACGACTTTGAAAGTGACCTTAACTGGGAGGTGACTGGAATAGGTGAAATGAGTTATACCGAAGACCGGGCACGCGATGGGAAACGATCCCTTCGATTTAGAACATCCTTACGCGATGAGGAATATTATCGCCGAACCCGCACTGAATGGGATTCGTTTGGCGGCAGTCAGGGTGGCTATTCCCGAGTGGAATTAACTTTTGATGAGCCACAGGACTGGTCGGATTTCAACCGTATCTCATTCTGGATATTTGTGCATGAAACGTCTATGCCAACTTATTGCATATCTCTAACTATGAGATGTAAAGATGCGATTCGGAATGCGACAACATACAATGAGAAATCCAATGTTGTGCAAGACTTAAAACCGGGGGAATGGAATCATGTGATGTTCGAGATCCCTCACCTGCAACGTGATAAAGTCACGAGTTTTGTTATAAATCAGACATTGCGAGGACATAATCCTGAGGAAGAAGGGATCGTAACCTATGATATTGACCAACTCGAGATACAAAAGGTTGAAGCAGATATGTATGAGGGTTGGAAAGTAGCCCCCGATAAATTTGCCTTCTGTCATGTGGGTTACCGCACCGATGAACCCAAAGTAGCACTTGTAACAGCAGGTGCCGGTAAAGAATTTCAGTTGGTGGATAAGGACGATAAAGTAGTGTTCTCGGGGAGTGTAGAAGTGGTTGAGAATAAAGAGGGAGTATTTAATGTTTTAGACTTTTCCGAATTCAGTGAGGGAGGTGAATACCGCCTTCGTTGTGGTTCACTGGAATCCAATCCTTTTCCGATTGATGACGAGATATGGATTCAGCCTGTTTTCAAAGCAATGAACTTTTTCTGGTGTCAGCGATGTGGTTTTCATGTACCGGGTGTCCACCTGGAATGCCACAAGGACTGGCAGGGATTTCATGGAAATGTAAAAAAGATTATCAATGGTGGCTGGCATGATGCAGGGGACCTGTCCCAGGGTTCATTCCGTACGGCCATGTCAACATTATCCATGATGATGCACCTGGAAAGACTGGACAAACAACCGGAATACGCTGAACTGGCCCACAGAATACGTGAAGAGATCGCATGGGGACTGGAATGGCTCCTGAAAACCCGCTTTGGAGACGGGTATCATATGAGTTTCAGTGTGATGCGCATTTATACAGATAATGAAGTGGGGACGATCGATGATGTTGTCTCACCTGCCCGGAATGTACCCTGGGAAAACTTCCTTGCTTCCGCCGTACAGGCAAAAGCTTCCATGATGCTGGGAACCTCTCATCCTGAGCTGGCACAACAGTCAAAAACAGCCGTACTCGAAGACTGGCAGGCGGCTATAGATGTAGTGAGTGCAAGAAATCAGGTAGATTATCGCGAAGCGGCCTGGGGCGCTACATCATCCATGGTTCTCAGCAAAATGACCGGAGATGAAAAATACAGGGAACATGCCATCAAATTTGGACAAATGTTGGTGCAATGCCAGGAACAGCAGTTTGTGGATGGCATACCAATAACCGGATATTTTTATACAACCACGGATCGTGAACGAGTCATTCATAATTATCATGCTGCTTTTGAAGAAGCCCCGCTGATTGCTCTTGCGATGTTATGCAGGGAATTTCCAAACCATGAAGACTGGATGGACTGGTACAGCGCTGCAGTATTGCACAGCGAGTTCTTTATGAAACGAGGCAGTAAGATCGCTGCACCTTATGAACTATTGCCTAATTCTGTTTGGAAAAAGAAAGAAATCCTTACAGAAGAAGTACCCAGAAGACGTGGACGCGAATCCAGTGCTGAAGAGAGTAAACGATGGCGAACAGACAGGCTTCGTCAATTCAATGATGGAACGTCTTTAAATGATGAATATGTTCTACGAACATTCCCGATTTATCATGATAATTTGTTCCACGGTAATACAAATATACACATGTCAAGTACCTGGGCTTTGGCTGAAGCTTCACGATTAAGGAAAGATGCATCAGGTATGCAATTAGTTGGGAAGCAGTTCAGATGGCTATTCGGGGATAATCCATTCTCACAAAGTCTGATGTACGGGGTTGGATATGATTTTGCTCCCCATTTTGCCTATTGCCTGAAAGACCTGGTTGGGGCGCTACCGGTAGGTATGGATTGTCATTCCGGGGATGATCCGCATTGGTCTGCTACAAATACGGCAACGTATAAGGAGATATGGGTAGAACCAGTGAACCGGTTCCTGGGAGCCATGGCGATTTATCTTTCTGAAATTTCCGGTTCATCAGATGAGCAGGAAACCGAAGCGAGTATTCAATTGGATACTGAAACTATGCAAATGGGTGATGGCGTTGTGAAAGCAGCAATTACGGCAACTGGAACTGGTGAACATGTATTAACATTCAGAACTTACAATGTACAATCAGATCCCGGTGAGATACAGATCATCTTCTCCGGAAATAATCCGGAAAAGTTAGAACTGGAGCTTGATATTCCGGATTCAGGCAAACCCTATATCGTAGTTATAAATGCTGATCAGGATCCTACATTACAGTGGGAGGTTGTTGGAGCGTTTGTTGATTGGTAACTAGGGATTGGTGGTTTTCTTAATGTTTGGATTTAAATCTTATTTGAATAATATAAAAACTAATAGATCATGAAAAATTTCATCATAGCTCACACATTATTTTTGTCATTTCTGGCTCTCATAATGGTTGCATGTTCAACTGGTAAGAAAACCAGTATATTGGGATTTACGGGTATTTACGTGACCGCTGAACCTGCTTATCTCGAAGATCTGGCGGCAAAGTATATGCAGGAATACCTTGGAGAGATGACAGGAGATAGTATACCGATTCTTTCTTTTGAACAAAATCAAAAGAAACTCTCTGGAAAAATACTGATTGGAGAAGCAGCGTTACAGGCAGGTACAATCACACGGGAAGAAGTTGATGCAGCTGGAGAAGGCGGGTATTTTATCAGGCATGTGGATGAATGTCTGTCCATTGCGGGATTGACAAGCGATGGAACACTTTCGGGGATATATGGGTTTTTTGATGAACTGGGTGTCAAATTCCTGGCTGAAGAGGTCAGGATCTATCCGGAGGGAGATTTTGAAGTCCCTCCGATGGAAACATCACAAAAACCTTACTTTAAGTTCCGGAATGTTCCATGGAGCAACCGGTGCTGGGATTTCAGCTCACATGATAATTTAATAGGGAATCCAAGGGAATTAGGGTACGACAGATCGTGGCATCATACAGCCAACTTCCTAGTAAACTATGACCAGTATTATGAGGAACACCCTGAGTATTTTGCCCTGGATTCGGATGGGAAACGGCTCACTTGGGATCCCAATTCTGTGCATTTTTGGGTACATGTCTGTATGTCTAATCCCGAAGTTCAACGAATTGCTGCTGAAAGCTTAATGAAATGGATTGAGAAACAACCGGAAAGGAAGTATTACATGGTAAGCCAAGGGGATGGAAGGAGTAATCTCTGGTGTCATTGTGATAAGTGCCAGGCCATGGATGCCATTCCCGGGATTGAAATGACTGACCGGTTATTGCATTTTGTTAATGGCATTGCACGACTGGTTGCTGAAAAGTATCCTGACAAAATACTCTGGACCCTGTCATATACCGAAGCTACCGGTCCAATCCCGAAACATGAAAAACCTGAACCAAATGTCCGGGTACTATACTGCCCCTATCCGCCTGATTGGGATTGCCAGAGCCATGCTTTCTGTGAGGAGAATACAAAGGGTATGAAGGACCTTGCAGATTGGGTACGGTTATATCCCAAGCAGATTTACATTTTTGATTACGCAGTGGCATACAGGATGTATTATCAGATCATTGGATCATTGTATGCGATGGCAGATAAAATCCGTTACTATGCAGATAGTGGAATTGAGGGAATATACTTCTGTGGAACTCCACGAACTTTCAATGCTCTGTTTAAGTATGTACTGGGCAGGCTTATGTGGGATCCGAAAATTGACATTGAGGTAACAATTGATGAATTCATGAACAATTATTATGGAGAAAAAGCCGGACCGGTTATGCGGGAGTATTTCAACCTGGTTTACAGGGAGATCAAGGAGCGACCTGTACATCAGGAGTGTGAGGATGATAATCCGGAATTGACGACCCCGGAATTTGCAGCGGAAGGATATAAACTCTTTGATAAGGCCATGAAGGCTGCTGAAGGGGATGAGGATATCCAACAAAGGATCCTGGATGAGAAACTATTCCTGTTGTATTCCGATCTGTATAACCATCATAAGGTAAATGGGAAAGCTGGGGATATGGAAGCATATGCAAGGAAATTGGCGGAATTTACCCAAATGGCAAAAGAGATGAAAATGAGCAGTCATGCCCGCAGAATGCCTACTCCAGATTTTTACCTGACAACAGCAGGGATTTAATTAACAACCGATCCCTGGTACGAAGATCCGAAGATCGATGAGTTGCTAACAAATCCTGTGGCAGTTCTGAATCAATAGACGGATACCTCATTTGGACACTGAGGACACGGAGAAGGCACAGAGAGCACAGAGAACTCCGTGACCTCTGTGTTTACATCGTGTCTTTCGTGTAGACTTAAATACCAATTAAAACAAACGCTCCCCAGTCGTGGGGATTGGGATAATCCTGTCTTAGGGTAAGCTGTGCATTCAGGAAAGCCTGTCGAATTGGTTGTCCTCCCAGCCATTCATCATAGAAAAGAATCATCATTTTTTGAGTAGCCTCATCTGAAACGGTCCAGAGACTCATCATCACTGCGGTCGATCCTGCTACCTGAAAAGCTCTTTGAAGTCCATAAACACCTTCACCATTACTGGTAACACCCAATCCGGTTTCACATGCTGAGAGAATCACCAGTTTGGTTTCATCCAGGTCCAGGTTCATGGCTTCATAGGCCGTTAGTATGCCATCTTCTTTAGATAAATCCCGATCCTTCGATTCATAAAAAGCACTGGCCGCTCCTGCGAATAGTAAACCGGAACGAAACAAAGGATTTTCCGCTATCTGTTGTGTCTCTATGCCCGCAAACCGGATTCCTTCCTCCTCAGAAATTCTAATATCTGACAGAAAATAGCCATGTGTAGCAATGTGCAGTATATCCGGGTTTGATAGATCCTTGATTTTATTTTCAGAAGCCTGATCATGGGTAAATTCCGATACCTGGATTTGATTGGCAATTAAACTACTGCTGATACTCTGGACTTCCGCCAGCGTGCCTGGCAGCATACTGATCTCATCACCATTCAAGAATCGGTAACTAACAGAATCTTCAAATATTTCAGAGGATGCGAAGATCAAGTTTTCACTATCTGTTGATTCAGGATCATCGGAATTCAGTTTTTTGTTAAAACTGGCAAATCCGAATAAGGTTGCATCCTGGATATCTCCGATCGCTAATTCTTTGTCGCCTTTAGTTAATAGGTCTTTTGTATTACCAACTACAACCAGGTCGATCTGGTCAATCAGGAAATTTTGATCATCCGGATCCCATAACGTATTCAGACTGATTTGATTATATATCCCATCTGGGGATAAATACACTCTATTAATATCCTTTAATGAGGATTTCAACGGATCCCAGAATACACTGAAGGAGTTTTCATCCTTTGATTTAAATCGAATGGAATTTCTATTATATTGAAGATGTCGGGTTTCCATTAAATCAGCATTACCGAAAACCACAATTTCCGGGTATTCTTGCGTATCTTTTTTTACTATCAATGCTACATATACTTGATCATTAATATCATCGTTGATTCTAACAGTCCTGATTAATTCAATGGCAGCCTCATCAGGCCCTAAAATATCCCTAACATCTGTCCAGGAATAGACATTATTATCCGTAACCTCTGCAAAAAGTTCGGACCGTGATGTCAGCTCTTTTTCAATTCTGTTAATATCCTCTTCAAGTTGATTGACTTGGATGCCTGCCTGCTTTCTGGCATTAATCGACATTCGAAGAACATGTGAAAGGTAGTCCTGTCTTGTTTTCCAATCTTTAAATAGTTGAATCAGCTGTTCGTCCTTGCTGGATATAATTCTTTCACGCATTTTATTGGAGGCATTCAATAATATCCCTTTGATTATAAGTTGTATATTATACCATGCGCCCAACAACCCGGGATTCTCCCCATATCGATTCAGGCAATGGATATAAAAATTTTTAAAAAAAAGACTATTTGAAACCACAAACTGTTTCTTCTCTTCTTTTGACATTATGGGGAATAAATTCAGGATCTGTTGGACTTTCCTGTTAACACTTTCCAGATAAAATCTATCCCCTTTTTCGGGTTCATTTGTGTGTGAGTATAAAAACCCCAAATTGTTAAGTAGGGTAATGGATTTCGGATAGTCTTCTCCAAAAAATGATATGTAGATATCAAGGCTTTCCAATAACATAACTTTAGCCTTTTCATAGTCTCCCATCATCTGATAGAGTACACCCATATTATTTAAATTAGCTGCAGTCAGCATATGGTCTCTGCCAAAATATGATATGAATATATCCTGCGCCTCCAGATAAACGGCTTCTGCCTCTTCATACCTTTTCATTTTATCATAAAGTAATCCAAGATTATTCAAATAGCCTCCATAATCCGTTGTTACCCCATCGGGACTTGATTTGTATATTTCAATTGCACGCAAAAAGCAATTTTCAGCTTTGGAGTAAACCTCTGTATTTAAATATACCAGGCCAAGATTCTGTATTGTATTCGCCAGCGCTGGATCACCTTCTCCCATAACTTCTGTATAAATATTTAGAGATTCCGATAACAATTCCTCTGCTTTCGAATAGTTACCAAGGTCTTTGTAAAATATTCCAAGATCATTTAATGATATTGAATAGTAGAGTGGCGAGATATCTTTCTTTGCTTGACGTATATTAAGAGCCTCTATGTATAGTTTTTCGGCCTCTACTAAATTACCTGTTTTATTATACAGGTTCGCCAGACTATTTACTGCAGACGCATAGTCCAGGTTATCACTTCCAAGGATTTCATTTGTGATCTCAATTACGTTAACAAGCATTTTCTCTGCTTGATCATAAGATCCAGTTTCAAGGTATAGATCTGCCAGATTTTGTAATATAAAAATGTAATCAAGAGATCCTTCCTGTCCAGCCAATTCTGAATAATTTAAAGCCTCCGTTAATAATTTTTCGGCTTCAGGGTATTTACTGGATTCGGTATATACTCTTGCCAGATTTACCATAGCAGTAATACATTCAGGGTGATTTCTTCCAATTGTATTACTGTAATTTTCAACAACTAATGTAAACAGTGAATCTGATTGCCTGAATTTTCTTAATTCAAGATATACTAATCCCAGATTATTCAGTTGTATGTTATACCCCAGTTCTGTTTCATTAAAATATTTTTTTGCGATCCTTACTGCTTCCAGGTATAGCAACTCTGCATTCACAAAATCATCAATATCCAGGTAATTCCCTGCCAGATCATCGAGCAAATTCATATAATTGATAGATTCAGTGCTTTCAATATCGGCCACAATGTCCAGAGCGTCTTTGAGTAATTCCATTGCTTCGATACTCCTGTTTTGAGTCCTGCACAAACCTGCTATATTTCTTAATGCTGTTACATATGGTAAATTATCCTGGCCATGAATTGAATCGATTAAAATGAGCTCTTTCCTGAATAATCTTTCTGACTCCTTTATATCCACTTCATAATCAACCAGAAATAAAGCAGCATTCTCCAATATTGTAATATAATCTTCTTCCAGGTTGGGTAGGCCCTCATAAATCGCCAATGCCTCATTATAGCATTGATGTGCTGATTCAATGCTATCCAGCTCTTCATAAATTATAGCCAGATCATTAAGCACAAGAGCATATTCGGGATGATCTGAACTATAAAGAGCCTGTTGGATCTTAGCTATTTGTTTGAAGAATTCAAGAGATTTGATAAAATCTCCATTTTCTTTAAATGTTTTAGCGATTTCATTTGCAGACCATATATAGTATTGATTTTCAACGCCTATGCTGTTTCTGTATGTCTCAATAGATTCTAAGTAGTATTCCAATGCTTTATCCTTGTTCCCAATGGCCTTTTCTACTGATCCAAGCGCATATCCAGCAAATCCAAAATATAAACTGACTGATCCATATTGCCGCTCGGCCTGATCAACTGCTTTTTGAAAAAATGATCTGGCCTTATTGAAATCAGATTGATAATATGCCTCCCAACCCCATGTATTCAGGGAATCAAAACTTACGCCCACCTCCGATCCATCAAGGTTGAAGTATTTGATATTGATAATCGCACCTTCATCAAAAAGAACTTCCTGGCTTTTATATCCGGTTTCGTGATACCAGATACAGAGGCTGTCATAGACTGGATCCGGCTCTTCCTTTATCAGGTATCCCTCCCACTGTTTATTTCCATTCAGGTAATAATCTCTAATAATTCCGGAAGGCATATTATCGATGTATTTAATAATTCGATAATATGATGCCTGTGATTCATCACCCGTAATATTGAATGATGGATCAAACAGAATGGTCCAGGTTCCCTGCTTATTCCCAGTATCATCTACTGCATTGGGATTTTCAGGGATCTGGGCAGATATGTTGAGCGTTAGGAAAAATAAAAATATGAAGACAATATGCTTCATAAGTAAAATCATTGCATTAGCAATTTAATAAAAAGGGCTATTAAAACATGGAATGCTGGATTTTATAACCTGAAGTTGGCATTTCATAAGATCCTTCGCACGGTTATAGAGGAAAGGGTGATGATACTGTCTCAAAAATCGAAAAAAGGTTCACGTAGAGATCGCGAAGTGAACGCAAAGATCCGCAGAGGGATTATTATTAACTGTTTACTCTTTTCGTTCTTTGCGATGGTCTTTGCGTACTTTGCATGAAACTACTTTATAATAAAGCCTCCTAGTTGTCATCTCGACCTTAGGAGAGATCTACCAAAGAATGTATATTTCACTAATTCAACTGGAAGTATTCTACACTCAATATCAAATGGGAGGAATATAGAGAAATCTCGTTCTCTTTCCATTAAACGTATTAATCCTTATTTTCATTCACTAATAGTTCTCAGATGAAAGCCAAACTACTCCTGTATTTTGTATTGCTCATTGTTGGACACATTGCCTGTAAGCCCGACCAATCGAAAAAAGAAACTCCTGTCGAATATGAAAAATCAAAATCCGGTCAGGATTATCAATGGACAGAAGCCGAAGGAAAAGAATTTCTTAAGGATGCCAGAAATACTTATACATCGGATGAGTTATGGCTGAAAAGGGCTGCTGAGATCCGTCTGCACATCCTGAAAGTTGTAAACCTGGATCCCTTGCCTGAAAAATGTGATTTGAATTCTATTCTTGGTGGTTGGAGGGAATATGATGGTTACAAAGTACGGAACGTTGCTTTTCAGAGCTCGCCTGATGTATATGTTACGGGTAGTATTTACTCTCCCATCAAGATTAAGGGATAATTGCCCGGAATTCTCAGCCCGCACGGACACTGGCCCAACCGGGAAGATTATGGCCGGTATCGTCCGGATGTCCAAAATAGGTGTGCAGCCATGGCCAGAATGGGAGCAATCGTTTTCACCTGGGATATGCTAGGATATGGCCAAATGGCAGAATATGGCTGGGTGCATAAACATCCTGAGACCATGAAACTGCAGATCTGGAACAGCATCAGGGCGGTTGATTTCCTTTTAACACAGGGAGTTGATCCTGACAATATCGGTTGCACCGGTGCATCCGGTGGCGGCACTCAGACCTTCCATCTTGCCGCTGTTGATCCAAGGGTAAAATTGTCTGTTCCAGTAGTCATGGTTTCCTACAGGCATCATGGAGGGTGCATATGTGAACTGGGAAACCCGATCCATGAAGATGGGAACTTTAAGACCAACAATGTTGAGATAGCTGCTTGCGTAGCACCCAATCCCCTGATGCTGGTTTCGGTGGGTACCGATGCGACCGAGTTTACTCCTTATGTTGAATATCCTCATCTACAGTACATATATGGATTATTTGATAAGACAGAAAACGTCGAAAACGCCCATCTCCCAGATGATGAACATGGATATGACGAAAACAAGAGAGCGGTCGTATATCCGTTCCTTGCCAGACACCTGGGGCTTGATCTTTCAAAAGCTATGAATCCGGATGGAAGCCTAAATGAAGATGGAATTGTCATTGAAGAGATCGAAGCATTATATCCATTTGATGAGGATCATACTTTTCCTGAAAATGGCATCAGGAACAATGATGATGTAGCCTGGAATTGAAAAGACTTTTATTTATTTTGTGTGATTTCAACAACACACAATCCTTTTGGAGGAAGGATAAAATCCATATTGATTTCCCCGTCTTGATAAGATGTCAATAATTTTTCCCCTTCCACATTAATCATGTATACATCACCCGATGAAAACAGGGCATAATCATTTGCATGAAGATTAAAATTAATTGGTACAGGATTATCACTAATACTGGCCAGAGCAATCCCAATATCACCATCATCTGCCTTCCAGGTTCCGGAATATACCATCGGATATTTGGCTTTATAAGAAGTAACATTATCCTGACCTCTTCCTGCATAAATGGATAGCTTGGATATATCCATTTCTTTTACAGGGATGTCGATTTCAGGCGAACGAAGGAATTTACCATACAGCAAATACTTCAAACCCTTGTATCTGACTCTTGCCAGTTTAATTAAGTAATCGATTTCATCTTTTCGTTCTTTAGCAAGGTATGGCTGGTAATTAGCAATGGTAGGCTGCATTCCCCAGACGAATGATCTGGCCTGTTCCATAAGAAATTGCCTGTTGAATTTTTCATCCAGCAGTTTTTGTGGTTCTTCAGGAGCATATTCTTCTGGCCAGAGTTCATCATATGGGGGTGTAAGTAATGAGGAATAATTTCCATAAGAGATACCATACTGATGGTATACAGCCTGGAAAAATGGGATGGTTTCCCAACTACCCGGACCTGCATACCTTTCCCTGCTTACCTGTAAGGTTAGAAAAGCATTGAGATAAGGGAGCCAAACTTCGCCTCCACCTTCACCCGCCAGGACAGGTTGATTATTGAAATTTGATTTTGATCGGATCTTTCTGGTAAGTTGCCCAAAATGATTGACCCAATAATTACCACCTCCTATACTGTGTCCATGGGTTTTGTCGTAACACATTCTGGATAAACATGCCTGGTCCATGTAGATACCATTTAAATGATATGGGTTCAGGGCAGAATCAGCTAATGTATTGTATTTATTTTTCCAGAAATTGGTGGCGATACACATATTCGTCAGTGATTTGCCGGTAAATATGTTATAGACATGTGATCTCAAATTTCCATTAATATCCTTTACGGCAAAAAGAGATGCATTTTCTTCGCCCCAGCTTTTCGTAGATGTTCCCCATTGGAGTACATTCATATAAACAATTGAATGGATACCATATTTCTCGGCTGTTTTCACCTCAGAAATAAATGAATTTCTGCCTTCCCGGGGTGGAAAATACTCCGGGAATCCAACATCGTAGGAGCATCCGTGCCACCAGTGCCAGAAGACACTTACAGGAAGGCCAAGTCTTTGTTTCAAGTCGATTGCCGGATGAAGAACCTGATTTGATCTGCCCCTGTTCCATATCCATAGTGCAGTACTATCCAGCCAGGAAGGATTCAGGTTATTTTTAAACCTGCTTTCAGAACACCATGTCTGTTGAGTTGCCCAGTTCCTGTACTTCTCAGCTGCAGTTATCCAGTCTCCTTTAAACGATCCAATAATGCCCTCATAAGGTGGTGAATAAGAGGTAATAGTCGAATCCAGTTCGGGATAGTTATATATCTTATATGATAGATTATTCAATGAATCGAGTGTAAAAGAGAAATTCTTTCGATAAGCCATAGTATCTGAACAAGCAGCATAAAACCCACATTTCTCGGGGGAATACAGGTATAAACACTGCAATGAAAGCTGACCCGGATAATGCCATTCATATTTCTTCTCCCGTTTTTGAATGCTTGCCAGATGTTTTCTTGGGTTCTGCATTTGCTGACCCATCCAGAATGGTACTGCCAGATACTCTTCACCCAAATCAATTATCCCTCCTATCTTGGGGAACACAACTTTATTAACCAATTCTCCATTTAACCCATCCAGGGATATTTTCCATGATGATAGGGGCTTTTTCTCATCAAGTTTAATAATTACAGTTAATTGTAATTCATTGTTATTTAGCTCCGGGAAATCATGCCAGGTTAAAATGAGGGTCTGTGAATCTGGTTTGGAATAGGAAAAATCATTTGCAGCTGTAACTCTAATAATCTCGCTTTTCTGAGCATTTAAAAATTCAACTTCCCATGGTGGTTTGTTTATAACATTTTCATCCAGGTATTCATGTGGATTAACAATGTCGCTGAAAGCAGTCAGAATTCCGCTTGTTTTATCGAAACCTAATCTGATTCTATTATTATCAATATAGATGTTATGGTCAGAATCCTTTTTGCAGTTGGATAACAGACTGGTTACAAGAACAAGGGATAAATAAATAATCCAGGTTTCTTTTTTGCATTTCATGATTCTGAAATTAATGAAATGTGATCAATTTAAAGAGTAACAGGTTTTTAATTTGAGATATGTATGATCCTTAATTGACACTATGACCAAACGCCATTAATACTGGTCCCGCAGAATTCACATTTTCCCTCTTTCATTTTAACAGACAGTATGGAATATCCTCTCCGCTGGATGATTAATTCATCGCAATTGGGACAAAAGGTATTTTCAAATCCCCTACCAGGTACATTGCCTACATAAACATATTTGCAACCGGTATTCATGGCTATATCCCTGGCTTTCACAAGTGTATTTATAGGGGTGGCCGGTAGTTGAGTTAGTTTGTGCAGGGGGTGAAAGCGGCTGAAATGTAGTGGATATTCTGCAAATCCGTTTTCAACAAGCCACTCGCACATTTTTTTGATCATGTCGAGATCATCCGTCCAGGAAGGTACTACCAGGTTGGTGATTTCCACCCATACACCATTATCCTTTAAAGTAATTAAGGTATCCAGCACAGGTTGCAGTTTTCCGGCATTGAGTCTTAAATAGAGATCATTGCTGAATGATTTCAGATCGATATTGGCAGCATCGAGGTAGGGTGCGAGGACTTTGAGTGGTTCGGTATTAATATACCCGTTTGATACATAGACATTTTTTATGCCACTTTGTTTTGCCAACCGGGACGTGTCATAAACATATTCATAAAAAGAGGTGGGCTCAGAATAGGTGTACGCGATGGAAGCACATTCTGTCTTTATGGCTGCTTCGACCACTTTGTCAGGCATCAGGTCAACATTCCTGGTCTTTTTTGGACTTGTTTGTGATATTTCCCAATTCTGGCAATTCAGACATGCAAAATTACAACCCGCTGTAGCAATGGAAAAGGCGTAGGATTTAGGCAGGAAATGCATTAATGGCTTTTTCTCAATTGGATCCACATGCACTGCACAGGGATTGCCGTATGCAATTGAATAGAGTTTTCCCTTATGATTGACCCGGTTATGACAGTCACTCGTCTCCCCGGGACGCAGGGTGCATTCATTTGGACAGATCCCACACATAACACCCCGAGGGGTTTCTGTATAAAAAATGGCTTCACGGCTCCATTTCCAAAGCTTGTCTTTTGAGGGGGCTGCATTAACATCAAATAATCCGGAGCAGAGTACCCCGCCTGCACAGATCAGACCTTTTCTGATAAATTCACGTTTGGTGATCTTGTCCATTTTCTAAAAAGTTAATCACCAGGATCCAACATCGTCCCTATACAAATATAATATTTTATGTGGATTGGTCATTTTGGAATGATTCAATTAGATATTTTGTGATATACTATCACTTCAGCAGGAGTTGCATTATTATAGAATAGGGTCCGTCTAATGACAATAACCTCTACGAGGTTGAACAAATTCGTATGCAAACGGAGCTATAATAATGTATCCCCTGCGGGGAATATCTACTAGCGACTTTTCAAAAAAAGGCCTTTGTATTTATCGAATAATCATCCTGAATTATTACCTCTTATTCGGCAGTTTAACAAGAAAATAGATGTGGAGAAAGGCTTCAAATATAGGTATTTGATCAGTTACAGATAGTTTATATTATTCGGTTTTATCCTATGATTCTTTTTCTTCGTCTGAAAACAATTGCGAAAAAGTATGCAATGATCAGAATATATATTGAAATACTGAGTAAGGCGAAAACAATTCCTATAATCTTTCCCCCTGCTGAAACAGGAGCTAAATCGCCATAACCCATAGTTATTATTGTTATAATTGAATACCAAATCGCCTCATGAAGATGGGTAATACTTGCACCTGACTCAGCCCTTTCATAATGAAGCAGACTTGTTATCAACGCAAAGTATAACAATAAGGATGGGATAATAATGAAAAGAATTCGTCTGTAATTTGGTGTACTCATAAAATATCTTGGTATACCTCAGTTCGAAATTAAAAACAATTAGGTGATCTCAAAAGATTAAAATCACTAATAATTTATAATTCTCAGCGTATTGGTGTTCATGAATTGATATTAATTAGGTGATATTCAATGGTGAAATGCAACAATTTAATTTCTACAACCCACCCTTGAATTCCCTCCCAATGCTATTAAGTTAAGAGGTCTGCCACTATTAATAGTATCTTTTATAAATGAATAGATATGCTTAAAAATCATTTTCCTCAAATTAGGATACTGTAATCCATCTATTCTTTTTGTTCCTTTCCATCGATGAAAGGAACCAAAATCTAGAACAAACGATGCTCCCGCCCTGCATTCCTGCCCGCCCCCCGCCGTTTGTCCATGCCTGCGCTCTGTTACGCACGTTCCTATTAGTAGTTTCGGTTATTTTCCTTCAAGCTTCATTATATATCACTATTGTGTTTGTTTTGGGTGCGTTGGCCCGGCAAAACGGTGAGGATTGTCCTAGCCTCTGGTGGCTGGAGTTTCGTTTTGCCTAGATTCTTTTTGGTTCGTTTTTCTCAGCAATGGAGAAAAATGAACAATAGCAGTAGGTTGGCGTGTATCCATTTCATTTTCTGCATCTGTTGTCAATATGCTGAGAATGAATATTTTTAATTTTGTCTTATCACCAATAAGAATAACTTCTTAAGTTATTTACTTAATTACATTACTATTTTTAATTAAAGATTAATGAGGTTCAAATAAAAGGCAATTCTAATATGTTTTAAATGCTTAACTTAATAGCATTGAATTCCCTCAGGGGAGGGAACCGGAGGAATGCAGATTCCAGGTATTGAAAAAAGATTTAAGTTACAGTAATTGTACCGACTATCTATTGTTGCTTTCTATTATTATTCTGAAAAAGGAATTGTCTCCTCTCGGGAGGAGATTCAGAGGTGGGTAATTTATAGAAATTTGTGACAAAACGATGGATATTATCTCGAATCAATTAATTATCATATTTGTTATATAATAGCGGTGAGTGATTTAATAGTGAATGGGCAAATAAGCCGTATGGATAATTGGGCAAATAATATAATAATCAGAAGAACCTGTAATGAGATGTTTTACCTAGAAGTTCGTTCCAATACAATCAGGTTTTTTGAGAAATATTTAATACAACTGCAATCACATTAAAACCGGCAATCACCAGGCAGCTATTGGTCATTCCCAGAGTCGGAAGCAGGATTACAGTGATTGCAATAATACCAAGAGCTGAACCCAATAGATCTGAAGCATATGTGGAAGGTGCCGATTTTGAAGGATTGACATCCAGCAACCGGGTTCCTGCCACGTATTGAAATCCAAGTATGGAAGAAAGTATAAAAGTGGCTAACAGGAATGTAACTAAACTAACTAATCCCGTGCCGATACCTTTTTGAACATACCAGAAAATTGGGAAAAGTAATGAATAAATGACCAATAGACTCTGGGCTGTAATAAAATGTTTCTTCCTGATTTGAAATCGATAACTTAATATGGATCCGGCTGCAAGTCCACCCATGAAAACTGCCACAATCAATCCGATTGCTGAATAAACATACCCTGCAAATGTCTGGAAAGAGAATATTAGCAGAAGTTCTAAAGACGATGCTGTAAATCCAGCAATGAAAATCCCTGAGGTGACCCGACGCATGAAAAAAACCGGAAGTATAAGCAGAATAACCGGAACTATTATAATGATCGCGCTTTTTTGATCAAACAATGATAAAAACTGCAGGGAGTGTAAGAAAACAGGAAGTGGCATGGAATCTGAATTTATTATATCCTCACTTTCTAGGTTTTGTTTAACGAACTGGCTGCGTTGCTGTATCGAAAAATCATCGATGTAATATGGATTCACATATACATTTTCAATCTCTCGCTGGGAGGATAGCGCTGAAACCTGAATACTGATGGCAGTATCACTCCCTATAAAATAATCTTCCTCACCAGGGATTATCTCTACATTGGAAAAACCAGTCTTCAACGTATTATATATTGCAGCTTCCATTCCAGCTTTTTCCGTTGTTATATAATTACCTCCAGCAGAATGACTGAAAAGTACCACTGCATTTGCTGTCAGATTTTTTTTGAGGATACCGATAAATTCCTGTGTGTAAAATCGATTTATCTGCAAGCTTGAAGGATCGGGCAGTGCCAGGATTGCAACATCATATTGGCCTTTTGATCGCTGCAGAAACCTTCTCCCATCATCTACAATTAGATTTATCCGCTGATCTTCAGGCATCGGTAAATATTTTGAAGCAATTCGTATTAAATGTGGATTTATATCAACATAATCAACCTGGGCTACCGTGTGATATTTAAGAATCTCTGGAAGCATGCCTGCTATACCACCACCGACCAGCAAAACTTTTCGTGGTCGTTCTTTCTGCAGCATGGCATAGTGAACATATTCCTCGTTACTAACTGTATTGTCGGATGTGAACAGAAGTGATCCATTTTCATAAAAGCTGTATTGCCCAGCATTCTCCGTAACGGTGAGATTACCATAAAATGTTTCCCTGCTTTCTGCAATACGCTGGTTGATAAACAAAAGTGATTTTAAGCGGGTATCAAAATGGAAAATGAATGATGATACAAGCAAAATCAGAGCGATCGAAATTGAGATTATATGAATATTCTTCTTTTTGTATATGTACAGCGTGATGGAAATTATTAACAGTATAGCGAATAGGGATTGCAATACGCTGAACCAGTAAATGAATACAAATGTAACCAGGAGCCCTCCTGCCAGGCTTCCCAAGGATTCCAGTGCATATACCTTAATGAAATCATCATTATTTTTGCGATATAACTTCACCAGCAGTGAAAAGGTATAACCAGATAGAAGTGCAATTGGGGCCAGCAATAGTATCAGGAGAAGAAGAAAATAAACAGGATTAATAATAATTCCAGGAGGGAATAAACTGTTTTTTAATACATTCATCAGAATGATTGAAACGATGGGAATGATACCCATAAAAGAAAGGATGTTGCACAATGTGATATCACCGTTACTGATTTTGATGCTACTTCGACCCAGAAATGCTCCAGAACCGGTCAGTAACATCCATGCACCAATGGTCCAGCCCATCATGATCTCATTGCCCTGAAACACAGTTGTAATTTCACGCAGGAGCAACACCTGAATAACTGTGGCAATAAATCCCGAAAGTATGATGAGAGGTTTTAGTTTTTCAGGATTCGAAACTGGAGTGATTATTTTAGTTTTTTTTTCTTTTAAAGACTCCCGGCCATTTCTGAAAATGTCCACATAATAGTCGATATGCCACAGGAGGTGGATTATGGCTACGATACTCAGAACTATTCCAAAATTTACATGCCACTTAAGTGCGGATTCTATAAAGGTCCATTCCAGTCTGTAATTTATTTGAATAGCCAGGAGTATTCCGATAATCGCAGCAACAAGGAAGGCTATTAATAACACCACATTCCATAACTTGCGATGGGTAGATTTTGGAAGTATGTCTGACCTGACCAGTATATGACTCAACAGATAAAGAAGGAGAAAGAAGATACCAATTGGAATGATTAGATAAGGGCTGTTCACTTTACTAAATTAGAGATGCATTATTGTATAATTTCCTCAAAATCGTTTTCGCTGAAAATTATTGCCTCGTATACATAGATATCCGCTTCTTTCCATCCTTCCCAACCTATTTGTGCTTTTTCATTTGCACAATGTCCCAGAAACTCTTCTTTGCTCCATTTGGTTTCCGTTGCAACCTGTGGGAGATATGTTCCTTTACGATTGCCTTTCACAATATATATTCCATGTTTTCCCATCTCAATCTCGTCAATTGATTTAATTTTTTTTAAAGGAGTCAATACTGATATCTCAATTTCGAGATCCGGAATTTCATCCGATTTTACAGGTGCGAACCTGTGATCCTGTACGGCCGCTGATATCGCCATTGTTTGTACAGTCTGGTAAAGTAACTTTTGTGGTTTCAGCCTTCCAATACAGCCTCTTAATTTCCCTTCCATTTTCAATGTAACGAAAGCTCCAGCTTGTACCCTGAGATCATCAGCCACGGTTGTTTCGTCTATTGCCGGTATGGAGTTATTCGCTAATTGTCCTTCAATTGTATTTCTCGCAATCTGCAACAAATGGATTTTACTGCTTCTGGAAAGTTTGAATTCAGAGTCTGATCTACTCTTAGTATCATCGATTGCACAAATTGCATGATAACCCACAACCCGATTTCGTTCCCCATGTTGTGAGTCTCCTGAATTTCTGTAAAGGATTTTCTTATATGATATTCCAGGTATTTTCTCTGTAATATCAAGTAATGTAAGTATGGAAGTCCAACCACATGCAGCTGTTAGAAGGTTAGGAACGCCCTTATTTTCCACTTGTTCCTTGGTATCAAGGAACTTCCTGGATGAATTTGACAAAATGGCATCAGCCATTGACTGATCTGATACTGTAGCTTCAGAATAGGTGGGATAATGGGAGAAATCAGTGCTTATTATAAAAAGATTATTTTCATTGAAATAGGGTTTTAGAGCTTGCGCAAGTTGCCTGCTTATTTTCCGGGTACCACTGCCAATGATAATGGGTATAATAGTGAATGGTTTCTTCAGCCAGTATTGAAGAAATGGCAGTTGGGTTTCAAGACTATGTTCATTTTGGTGAGGCCTGGAATCAGTAGTTATGAAATCGTACTTTTCGGCCAATGAGGCTGCCAGAGGATCTATTGGAACAGTTCCCGCAGGTGTAGCAAAGTCACCTTTCGTGTAAACAGAAGCTCCCTCAAAATGCATTGTATGACTGGAACCGATGATAAATACGTGTTCAAATTGCTTCTGACGGTCGATCTGTTTATATGCTGCCGCTGCCACCCCCCCCGAAAACACGTATCCGGCATGAGGCACGATCACCGCAAGGGGTTGTTGTGCCAGGACCTTTTCCGATGCGTTGAAATAACCTGCTATCATATTCTGAAGTTCTGATTTATTATCCGGGTAAAATGATCCTGCCACAGCAGGTTTCCTGTCTATTTTTCTGATTTCCTGTTTTTTTGTTTGTCCAGAACAGGAGCATACTATCAATACCAGACACGTTGCAAAAAATAATCTGTCAACCGATGTCTTCATTTTTAATGGAATTAAAATTCTTTAAAAGGTTATCTAATTTAATAAAATGAGTACCTAAAGGAAAAAGAAAAAGGATATTGTTGCTGGTAGCCGGTAACTTATAGTTGGTTCAGACCAAAATCCCCAATCCCCAATCGAAAATCCAAAATCAATATGCAACCTTTTATATTTTAACTCACTCTTTATTAACGAGTTGAATTCATGATTTTTAAATTTGGGACCCATGTTAAAGAATTATCTGAAAGTTATCATCCGAACTTTTCTTAAAAGCAAAGTTTATACCCTCATCAATATTACAGGTCTTACTACCGGTATGGTGGTTTTTATATTGATCATGTTATATGTGAACTATGAGTTCAGCGTAGACCAGTATCATGAGAAGAAGGATCGAATTTACCGTATTGTTCAGCAGCAGAAAGGTAACATGTATCTGGGAGATGATCGTTTTGCGGTGACTATGGCACCGCTTGCCCCAACCATCATGGAAGAATTTCCCGAGGTAGAATATGCTACCAGGATTGCTCGCACCTGGAATGTTTTAATCAGCGATGAAGATAATACAATGCTTGAATCCATTATTCATGGTATTGATCCCGAGACATTTAATATATTCACTTTCGAGTATGTACAAGGGAATCCTGATACCTGGTTAAAAGATAAATATACGGCTGTGATCTCGGAATCAACTGCCAGGAAATATTTCAAGGATGATAATCCCATTGGACAAACTTTTTTATTTAAAAAGGAGCATGAATTCGAGGTAGTCGGCGTGATAAAAGATATGCCTGCCAATTCGCATTTCAGGATGGATATCATGATACCCTTTGAAACACTTCTGGAAGTTACTAACAGTGTCAATAATTTAAATCATTGGGGAAATAATTCTTATTATACCTATTTTCTACTGAACGGGAACAGTGATTCTGAAGCATTGGAATCGAAATTCCCTGCCCTACTGGATAAGTATACGGCTGATAATCAGGATGCTGGGAAATCATCTCCCAGACTATATCTTCAGGAGTTAACAAGGATCCACCTTCATTCAGATATTCATTTTGATATTGCCCCAACTGTGAATGTCAATCGACTTTATATCTACTCCACAATTGCATTATTAATCCTGTTAATTGCATGTATTAATTACATGAATCTTGCTACAGCCCGTGCGGCTATACGGACAAAAGAAGTAGGGATCCGAAAAGTAGCAGGGGCCTTCCGGTATGATCTCGTCGTTCAGTTCCTTGGAGAATCATTGCTTCTTACATTTTTCTCACTGCTGTTTTCGATGATGATCGTTGCTATACTCCTGCCATATTTTGAGCAGTTTGTCGAACTCGATCTTTCTTTAAATCTTTTAGAAAACCCTGATCTGATCATAATGCTTCTAATTGTTTGCGGCTTTGTAGGGATAGTATCCGGAAGTTACCCCGCTTTTGCATTATCTGCATTCAAACCAATTACTGTGCTGAAAGGGAGTTTTAACAGATCAGTAAAAGGTTCGAAGTTGCGAAATATTCTCGTAATCACCCAGTTCGTTATATCTGGTTGTTTGATCATGACTTCCCTGATTGTAACGCAACAACTGGCTTACATTCAGAAAAAGGATATGGGATATGATCGTGAACATATTGTAACCCTTAAACTCAATGACTGGGATTTAGTGGATAAAATGCCTGTATTCAAAGAGGAACTCAGGAAAGTACCCGGAGTATTCGGAGTCGCCTCATCGTCTAACCTACCTAACAATATATCTTCTTCAAATGATATCAAATGGCCAGGAAAACCCGAAGAGATTAATTGGGCAATATATTCAGGGCGTGTGGATTTTGAATTTATCGACCTCTATGGGATCGAAATTGTTGAGGGCAGGAATTTTTCCAGGGAATCTGGAGATGAAAATGGTGCAGTTTTGATCAACGAAACTGCAGCAAAGGCATTAGGGTGGGATAATCCCATTGGAAGAGAATTGAGTAACTGGCGCGATACATGTACCATTATAGGTATCATGAAAGACTTTCATCAGCACTCCCTGCACCAGGAAATCATGCCTTTACAACTGTTTTTCAACGATTATCAATGGAATGTTTCTATCAAAATTTCAGGAGATAACATAGAACAGATCCTGGCAGATATAAAGAAAACCAAAGAATTATTTTCTGAAAAGTATCCGTTTAATTATGCTTTCTTTGATGATGAATTTGATAAAGCCTATAAATCTGAACAGAAAGCCGGGAAACTGGCAAATTGGTTTACCATTATTACCATCATCATCGCATGTCTTGGATTGTATGGACTGGCAGCATTTACAGCTGAACAGCGGATCAAGGAAGTGGGAATTCGCAAAGTGCTGGGTGCCCCGGTTTATCATCTAATATATATGCTGTCGAAGGATTTTACATGGCCGGTTCTTATTTCGTTTATGATCTCAGCCCCTATCGCCTATTTTTCCATGCAAAAATGGCTCAGTGGATTCGCCTTTCATATTAATATCAACATCGATACCTTCCTGGCAACTTTTATAATCATGATACTAGTTGCATGGTTCACTGTTAGCTACCGGACTTTCAGGGTGGCAAACAGTAATCCGGTTAATTCATTGAGGGATGAGTAGATGGAATCAAAACTGAGATGGGAATATATTAGAATTACAGTAACGCAATTATAGTTATATTGACCTAGGTACTAGGTGCAGGGTGCTGGGTTGATCCCAGGATTGATTATGCTCCATAATTCATGATTTATTTTCTCGAGTAAGAATAGGTATTCATTTGCCGCCAAAACACAAAGACACGAACCAAGATTTTAATTTGAAAAAGAATAAATTAAGGATTGTGTATTTCATCTGCGAAAATCTGCGAATGAATCAGCGTCTATCTGCGTGAAATATATTTCATGGGATTTTTCTGAAGTCTACGTAACTTGTTAATCGAAATTCAATGAAATGATCATGAAGAAAATATCCCTTCTCCCATTCCTGCTGATTCTCCCGTTCACTTGCTGTCTTCAAATATCCAATAATGTCGATCCACAGCGACAATGGTCCATGTATCGTGGCTATTTTGCATCCGGTGTACTAGATAACGCTAACCTTCCTGATACCTGGGATGCAGAATCAGGTGAAAATATCATGTGGAAAATTGAAGTTCCGGGCCTTGGTCTTTCAAGTCCTGTGATATGGGGGGATAAGCTGTTCATCACAACAGCTATTAGTGAGCAGGATAAAAGTGGTCTTAAAACCGGCATATATGGGGATATAGATCCGGTCGAAGACGAATCAGAACATGAATGGATAGTTTATTGTCTGGATAAACACACTGGTAAGATTTTATGGGAAAGAACTTCACATAAAGGCATTCCTGAACAGAAACGTCACCCAAAATCTACGCATGCCAATTCATCGGTAGCGACTGATGGGAATTATGTGGTTGCATTTTTTGGCTCCGAGGGATTGTATTGTTATGATTTAGAAGGGGAATTACAGTGGGAAAAAGATTTTGGTATTTTGAGATCGGTGTTCTTTATCGCAGAATCAGCGGAATGGGAATTTGCCAGCTCTCCCATTATTCATGAGGGCGTAGTGATCATTCAATGTGATGTAATGGAAAATTCATTTATTGCTGCATATGATGTGACTACCGGAAAAGAATTATGGAAGCAATCTCGTGATGAGTACCCGGGCTGGTGTACGCCCAATATTTACACGGATGGTGAAAGAAAATGTATTGCTGTAAATGGATATAAGCATACGGGAGGCTATGATTTTAATACCGGCGAGGAGATCTGGAAGTTTTCGGGTGGAGGAGATATTCCAATTCCAACACCCATTGTCGGAGAAGGAATGATCTATTTCAACAGTGCACATGGCAGGCAATCTCCAATACTTGCTGTGAATTCAGATGCTTCCGGGGATATTACCTTGAAAGAAGATGAAACTGTTAATGAACATATTCCCTGGAGCATTCCCAGGGGAGGGTCTTATATGCAAACATTGTTGTTATATAAAGGATTGTTATACAACCTGGGATGGAATGGCCGACTATGGTGTTTTGACGCGAAGACAGGAAAAGAAATCTATCGTGAGAAGCTCGGTGGAGCTAAAAGTTTCACAGCTTCACCTGTTGCAGCCGATGGTAGAATATATGCAGTGAGCGATGATGGGGTAGTGCATGTGGTTCAAAGTGGTGATAACTTCAAGGTTCTAACTGAAAATGGGTTGAATGATGTATGCATGGTTACACCGGCGATCACGGATGGGATTATTTATTTTCGAACAGCCAGTGATCTAATTGCTGTATCAGAAAATTAGTTCATATTATACATTTATTTTAAACTCTTACTTCTGAATTCCCCAGATTTTATTGGGAGTTTTCCCCATTTCAAGGATTAAGGTACCTCCGTTCATGAGATCATAATGAGAAAAGTATACAGAATTCAAAGGTGTGCCATTTAATTCAGCTGATTGGATGTATTTATTCGTTTTCGAACAATTTTCAGCAATCAGGGTAAAAGTATTACCGTTATGCAAATTGATCTTTACCTTACTGAATACCGGACTGGTAATTGTATAAATTGGGATTCCCGGCATAATCGGATAAAAGCCCATGGAAGAAAATACTACAAACGCTGACATCGATCCACCATCTTCATCACCGGGTACACCAAAAATATTGTCCTGGAACCAGGTATCCAGTATGTGTCGTGTCCATTTTTGCGTTTTCCAGGGGGAGTTGGAATAATTAAAAAGATAGGGAACATGAAAGGTGACCTGGTTGCCCATGGAAAAATTACCTATCAGACCTGTCTGATCTGGAAATTTAACCCAGAATTGGGATTTGCTGCGATCCAGCCCCTCTCTGAAAAGCTGGTCAAGGCGTCGTTCTTTACCACCCATCAGTTCAATAAGTCCCGAGATATCATGCTGTACATACCATAAATATCCCCAGCCATTATTTTCATTATAATAATCTCCGGATGAACCTGCTGGAAACTTCGGATCAATGTCTATCCAGTTCCCTTCAATATCCTTCGGTATAAAGAATCCTTTTTCAGGCCAGTAAAGGTTTCTATAATTCCGTGCTTTTAAGCTATAT
>JBHOSY010000009.1:0-47679 GCA_042584165.1 Bacteroidota bacterium
CCAAAATACGTAATTCAGGCAATTCGAGTGGGGCAGTTATAAATCTACTGACTGCAGCTTCCAGGTTCTGAAATGATCCTCCATTATTATGACGTATATCCAGAATAAGGGCTTTCGTATTTTTGACATATTCAAGCGCTTCTGAGAAATATTCTATCACGTAATCGTCATCGAAAGTGCCAATATAGATATAGCCGATGTTCCCTGGAATTATTTCATACTCAATTCTGCCTTTCCCGGTAATTTTCAGCTCCTTATCAAAATAATTTCTTACAACTATAGGACTGAATGCATATTTATCCTTCACCCATCTTGGAGCCAGGTGAGTTTGTATTACCCTGCCTCCATCAGTTTTTACATACACGTGCATATCTTTTAATTCACCCAGCATATCAATCAGCAAAGTATATATTTCATCTCCTTTAGCTTGTTCAGCCCTTGGTTTGTAAACCAAATACAAACTATCCCAGCTAATCTCCTTGAATTCAAGATAGGGATAAACAGTCTTTATCCTTTCCCAGGCTGCTTCAAAATCTTCCATATTCTGGTTTGAATCTGGTGATTCGATGATCATATCCTCACATCCAGTTAATAAAATGAAAGAGCTTATAAGTATGAGTAATTTTGTTTTAACCATGATTAAAACTTATAGTTCAAGGAAATAACTAAACTATTGCTGGCGGCGATATACAGATCCCATTTATGGATGCGTGAAAGATCAAATTTATATCCCAGTGACATTGAAACGTTGTTTACCACATAATAGCGGGCCGAAAGTTCAAAATCTAATTTGGTTGCTGTAAAGACTGAAAGTAAAACGGGACCTGGTTCATTCTCATATTCTTGCTCGTCATATTGTTTACCTGAAAACGACAATAAATTTGATCGCAGAAAACCTTCTACTCCTAATTTATTATTAACTGGATAAACAAATTGTGTATTGATCCCTAAAGAGCCTATTGTACCGGATGTTTCCGGGGAAATAAATGTCCCGGGAATAACAAAATGGTAATAGAAATCATAAAAGAATAACTGTACAGAGGGACCCATGTAGGCGTAAACATTCCTAGAAAACAAGGGGAAATTTCCTATGGGATAAATAATATCCTGGTTAAAAACAAATTGTCCTCCTTTGGCAGAAATGTTGTTATTTGTAATGTTGTTAGAGTACCGGTACTCAATCTCCATGCGGTATGCATTTTTATCATTAAATCGCACCCACTCTACATTATAAAAGGGTAATGTACAAGAGTATTTCTCCTTAGAAATATATTCATCAATAACAGCAAAATTACCTATGCCATATCCAAGGGATATTCCTTCCGGGAATCTTATATTGGTTTGTAAAGAATCCTGTGCATATATATCTGATATTATAATCAGATTCAACAGGCAAAAAAGTAGTGTTATAAATTTTTCCATATTCAGTTAATGTAATAATTCAATCTATTCTCAAAAGTTATAAAGGTTTCTAATCTTTTATATATTCTATAATCATCATTGATGATATTACTTACTGTTCGGAAATTTCCTTATTAGTTGTTTTCAATATGAGGAATAATAACCTTAACCAGATCATTGGTCGCATTACCTATTATTTCACCCTCTTCAGTATTTTCGCAAATTCCAATACTTACACCATAATCTGGAAGATAAAAACATCCGGCTGCATATCCCGGAGCATTGCCACCATGCCCGATCGCCAGGATACCATTCAATAACTCAGGTTTAAATTTTATCACACTTAATCCGTATCCGGCACAGATAAATTCTTCCCCTGTGCAGGGAGAATGAAACGTCAGCATCTTATCGAGAGAGGCCTGGCTGACCACAGTTTTATCATGAAGCAATGCTCTTACCCATTTGGCCAGATCCTCGGCAGTAGACCAAGTTTCACCCCCGATGCTACTCACGAAAGCTGTTCTCTGGAAGGATGAGAAATCTTCATAGGATCCATTCCCGTCAAGATCATACCATCCATGAGCAAATTTTTCCGGAAGTTCTCCTGCTTCCGATGTAAATGATCCGGTTAGGGTCAATAGGCTCCAAAAACGTTCATTATTTACCGTTGAAATATCTGATCCGGTTATATCCCGTATAATCATTCGAAGCATATTATACCCTGTTTGAGAATAATGCCAGTCAGTTCCTTTTGAAAAATGGGATTCCCGGTTATAGGCCAGGAATGTTTCTTCCATGCTCCAGATCCTTCCCGGATCATTCAGCACAGCATCCCAGTACTCTTTGCAGTCAACAAAATTATAAAGGCCACTGGTATGATTCAGCAGTTGCCTGATGGTAATTGTACTGTCAACAAAATCATAAGATGGTAACCATTTATATAGTGAATCCTCAAGGCTTATTTCTCCGGCCTCCTCGAGTTGTAGTATGGCGGCTCCCACAAACATCTTCTGGACACTCCCGATGGAGAATAACATTTCCGGAGAAATTAAAGTTGTCCTGTGAGAGATACCGCTAACACCGATCCATGTTTCACCGTCAGGCAGTATCACGGCTGCCGAAATCCCTTTTCCTGTGCCGTTTTCCTGGGCGGCATCCAGTGCTTTCTGTAGCTTTTCTGAAAAGGTAAGTGCCTGGGTCGTATCATCCGTGCAGGTCAGACAATGTACAGCACGAACAGATAGACCGGTTGCCTTATCAAAAACTCCCCTGAATATACTGTTGGTTGAATTGTTAAGATTATATCCATAGGATGTGATACCGGAATGTTCCGAATCGGCCCACCAGGCACCCGCGCGGCCCATATCGAGAAAATCACCTCCTGGTACACGTCCACCTCCTGGCAGACCTGTGAAACCACTTAAATTATCTCCATTCCCGTTCGAATCCCACCCGGTATCCGATTTCAAATTCAAACCCGCAATATCGTCACCTCCCAGATAATTGATAAGATCAGCCCATGCCTTCGTAGTGGCTACCCGCCATTCAGCCGGGCTGAGACCTCTTGGATCTCCGACGGCATACCAGTTGTAGAGTTTACCATATTTGGATGCGATTGACGCTTCGTTATTATAATAACACCATGCCGGTCTGCCTTCCATTCCAGCCAGCTCCCATTCCTCTTTTGTCCTGGCCTCAGGTATCGGATCCCCGTTTCTGAAGTGACTCACATTCAGATTTTCCACCATCCATTGCTGATTTCCGATAAGTATTGTTTTATAAACATTGCCCTCTATATCAGTTACAGGATCTGTTTCGTGTATAATAACCGGATCTTCTCTTTTGGTACAGCTGGTTTGTATCATGATCAGAATGGCTAAAAAACAGGTAATTGTGTGGCTAAGAGTTCTCATAACAATATAATAGAAAGCATTAGTATTATGCTCAATAAAATCAGCCTGGCAATCACGATACCGATTGCCAAAATCCCAATGATTATTAAAGCGTTTAGATTTGCCATGTTTAATAATTAAATTTATCCAGGGTAATTAACGAGTGCCCGTATGTCGTAGGATAGATTTTTTCAACTGTTTTGTTTAAACTATGTCTTGATAAGTTTAAATATTGAATTATCATTTATTGAGATTATATATGAGATCCTGCTAAATTCGATCATTAATTATTGTATGTTGAAATGAGAACCGATCCAGATCAGGAATTCGGATTACTTCGAAAAAAGGATAAAAAATTCCTTGAAGATACAATTAACGATATCCAGGTAAACCTGGAAAACAAGAATTATAGTGTGGATGAGCTGGCAGAAAACATGAACATCAGCCGCTCCCAGCTATATAACAAAATTCATTCTGCAACAGGACTTTCACCCAAAACATTCATTAGAAATGTCCGGCTGGAAGAAGCAAAAACATTACTTGAAAGAGGAGATCTTAATGTATCAGAAATCTCGTACAAGGTTGGTTTCAGCAGTGATACATATTTCAATACCTGTTTTCGTGATTATTTTGGATACCCGCCCGGTGAAATTCATAAGATCAGGTCTGAATCTCTTCAGTACGCTGACAAACTTGACCATTTAATAAACAGGAGCTCTCAGAAGATTTCAGATCGCAAAAACTATTGGAGTTTGTTATCTAAAATCGCAGTCACATTGGTAATTGTAGTAGTAACAACTTTTGTACTGATTGACATACTTACTAATACAAAGGAAGATTTTTTTCCAGGTCAATCTATCGCCGTATTGCCTTTTACAGATGCTGGAACAGAGGAGGGTGAAGGGTATCTTGTTGAAGGGATCGCTCGTGCAATTTTAGATAAACTGGCTAGACTAGAGAAATTAAAGGTAATTTCAATGTCCTCATCAGAACAATATAAAAACAGCAGTACTGAGTATTCAAAAATCGCAGATGAGCTGGGTGTATCATACATTCTTACGGGAGATATTCAGAAAACGGGGGATAAAGTGAGCATAAACGTTCAATTGGTGGATGCAAAAGGAAATAAAAAGATATGGAGAGAAAACTACGATGATGATTATCAAGAAATTTTTAATATGCAAAGTGATATTGCCAGTTCAGTGGCAAACCGAATAGATGTGGATATTAATACTGATGAACAGACAGATATAAATAAGCCACAGACATTAAATATCGAATCCTATGATCAATTTCAGAGAGGGCTTCCTTACTTCTTAAATTATATTCTGAATAAGCGAAAAAAGGATTTTGATGAGGCCATGGATTATTTCTCAAGAGCACTGACAATTGATTCTACTCATGCTCAGGTATATCCCCATATCGCACAACTATTGTGGACCCGGGATTACAGAAGGGATTATTACACGCAATCGTTTATGGATACGGTTCGTATTTTATGTGAAAAAGCGCTTGATCTTGATCCAGACCTTGCTTCCGCACATTGCCTTCTTGGCCAGTATTATTGGGAAACAGGGAAACCTGTCAAAGGGATCTCATCCCTGGAAAAAGCGATATCCCTAAATAAAAGTTTTGAAAGCGCACATTACTACCTGGGCTTCTACTATTCATGGATGGGGGAATGGGAAAAAGGATTGCCCCATTTATTTGCATCAGTAGAACTGGATCCCTTTTCGGTATTTCTTCCTATCAGGTATGGTCGTATAGCTGTTGTCTACCTGGATATTGGCGATTTTGAAAAGGTCGATCATTACGCTTCAATGGCACTGGATTTAACAGGCGATAATAATCCTGCTTCGTCATTTGGATACTTTTTGAAAACACAGAGTCGTATCGTAACCGGGAGGTGGGGAGAAGCAATGGAATATAGCAAGAAGCTTATGGCATGCGATTCCATATCCGGTTTAAGATACCAGGCGGAAATACTCAGTCACTATTTAAAAAATTATGAGGATGCCATAAACCTGTTTGAGCATCTGGAATCTGTTGATCCTTATCATGCTAATTACAAGCAGCGGTATGCCTATGCCCTTTGGATGAATGGAGATAAACAAAAAGCAAATAAATTGTTTGATGCACAAATCTCGCAATATGAAAAAGGTATGGATTTGGGACGAATTGGGCGTCATGATCCGAACTATAATCTGGCCGGGATCCAGGCATTTAGGGGAAACCAGGAGGCTGCAATGGAACTCCTGAAAGATTATCAATTCCAATCAGGACTGGAATATTATATTACAATTGATCCGTTATTTGAAAATCTCTGGTCAAACCCGGAATTTCAAATTCTGATTAAAAAAGTACGAGATGAAAAATCACAAATAAGATCCAGAATTTCAAAAAGATACCCAGAACCATAAGCATTATTCAACCACCCATGTCCTGTGAACTTAACTCCAATCCCATATAGAGGAAAATTTTTCACTGGTTCAATGCCAATCGTTAACTACTCAGTATATCACAGTATAGCAAATAGTATTACAAGGCCAATCATATATGATGGCATTGCTTTAAAAATTAGTAAATAACAATGTACAAAACCTTCCGATCAAAAAATATGATTATTCACCTGTCATGGTTTACATCTAGCGTATACTTTACTGAAGTACAATCCAAATGTTTTTCTGTCAGATTATATCTCTCAGTCTCAGATTTACTATGAGAATTAAACATAAGCTATCTCCCAGGATCCACACCGAAATCAAACATCGTTTTTAGTCGTATTTAAATCGTCTCTCACACGAGATCGTATCGACGTCTGTCGGATTAAAAAGAAAATTGCTCTGTCAGTTCAATATCACCCTGGCCCACTTCCGAACTATCTCCTTCCTCCATTGATCAAACTATGATCAATTCATTTGATCAATGCTTTTGACAAGGGTATTGACTTTGTCCAGAACAATTAAATCAACTTAGTTTCACTTTTTAACCGCTTAACATAGAAATTCCTCAACTCTGCATAGATAAATTCTTAATTAATCTTTGAATGCTGAATTTTATAATTGATAAATAAAATTTTTACACCATGAAAAATAACACCTACCATTTTGGAACTTTCTTATGGCGCATTACATCTGCACATACCATTACATACTTCATTGCTGGCATATTAGCATTCCATCTTTTTAACTACGAAGAGGCTTTTCAGAGTGGAGATCTTTCGGTTTTAATGAAACCGGTTGATTCCCCTTGGGTTATGGCAGGAACTGCTTTAAATGTTTTCCGGGGAATTCTTTTTGCCCTGGTTCTATGGCCTTTTAAATCGGTTTTCCTTGAAAATTCAAAAGGGTGGTTTTTATTGTGGTCTTTATTTCTGGGTTTAGCCATATTAGGTACGACCGGTCCTGCACCCGGATCCTTTGAAGGAATAATTTATACAAACTTTCCTGTTCTGGATCAAATTATCGGTCTTCGGGAAACGGTTTTTCAAACCCTGATCTTCTCTCTGATGGTTTTTTACTGGTATAAATATCCTAAAAGGATCTGGAGTATCATGTCCATCATAATAGTAACATTGCTCCTATTGATGATTTTAGCAGGGTTATTAACTATGTGCGCCTGATCTCAATGTTTAAAGAGGAATGGAACTCTCACCCTCCAGATCGGTGTAACAAATCCGCTGGACCATATGTACAATAATTAATACTGGAAATAAATCATGGATTAACTTTATTATAAATTAAGCACTTCGGTTTAAAACAAAATTTGGATAACTAGGGGTGTAAAATTTATTTTTCTACCTTTTCATTTTAAAACCAGAACTATAACCAGATGAAATTAAAAATTTTTATTCCGACTTGTATTGTTTGTTCGCTGATGTTGTCGAGTTGTGATAATAGATATATGTCCGAAACAAATAAATATGATATTATTATATATGGCGGAACATCAGCGGGTATTATGGCTGCAGTTCAGTCCCGAAGAATGGGAAGGTCAGTGCTTATTATTGAGCCGTCAGGACACCTTGGGGGGATGACAACCGGTGGATTGGGCGCCACGGATTTTGGCATTAAGGAGACAATCGGGGGACTTGCAAAGGAGTTTTATGAAAGAATCTTTATTTATTATTCCCGCGATGAGTCATGGACAGCAGAAAAACGCGAGGATTTTAGCAGGATTGATCAGGTATATTTTGAAAATGACAGTATGATGAGGTTATGCGAACCTCATGTGGCCATGGCTATTTTCAAAGAACTAATCGATGAAAATAATATAGATGTCATTCTAAATGAAAGAATTGATTTGGACAGCGGGGTTTTGATAGAAGATAACAGAATTAGCGCCATCATTACAGAGTCCGGCCGTTTGTATTCCGGGAAGATTTTTATCGATGCTACTTACGAAGGAGACCTTATGGCTATGGCAGGAGTGGATTATCATGTGGGAAGGGAAAGCAAAGACACTTACAATGAATCACTTGGCGGAGTTTTACCCTACTATGATTCAACGATTTTTCAACCAAAGAAATTTTTCGGAAAAAATGTATCTCCCTTTGATGAAAATGGGGACTTGATATTTGGCATTCAGGATGTGCCAATGGGCAAAACAGGCCAGGGAGATAAGAAAATTCAAGCGTATAATTTCAGGGTGTGCCTTACAAAGGATATAGGAAACAGGATTCCCATTACCCGGCCTGATACTTATGACTCGTCGAAATATGAATTATTGGCTAGATACATTGAAGCCGAGATGGACATTACTTTGGGCAGAAGGGTGAGGAAACCAGGTATACTTACGATTACCATGCTTCCAAATCTCAAAACCGATATAAATGATGGGGGCGTATTTTCAACTGATTATATAGGCGCCAATTGGGATTATCCCGAGGGAGACTACCATACAAGGCAAAAAATCTGGGACGACCACCTCGCCTTTACAAAAGGCCTGCTGTACTTTATTGGTCATAGCCCGAGAGTCCCTGAGCATATCAGGCAGCAAATGCTGGTATATGGTTACCCAAAAGATGAATTTACAGAATCAGGAAATTGGCCACCGCAACTTTATGTGAGAGAAGCCAGACGAATGATTGGGCAATATATCATGACCCAAAGCGACTGTAAAGAAGACCCTGTCAAGAACAACTCGATCGGCATTGGATCTTATGCGCCCGACAGCCACCATATTCAAAGGATTGTGACAGTTGATGGTGAGATCATCAATGAAGGCAATATCTATGAAAGTCACAATGCGTATGAAATACCGCTGGGTGTTATCTTACCTGAAAAACTTGACTGCGCCAATCTATTGGTTCCAGTGTGTGTGTCAAGTTCACACATCGCTTTTGGGTCCATCAGAATGGAACCCGTATTTATGATACTTGGCCAGTCTGCCGCCACACTCGCTTGCCTTTCGTTAGATAATAAAAGGGATATGCATGACATTAATTATAATCTATTGCATGATCAACTTCTCGTTGATAAACAGATATTAAAAATCAATAAAGTTCTATCTTCCCGTCACTAATAAAAACCAGATTTCAACATTCATTATCTGCCGGGATATACATCAAATACATTCAGCGTTTTAAATCCATTTATATCGTCTCTTACACTAGATCATCCATCTGGCTAATGTTACCCGTCAGCAAAAATTGAACTAATTTGTTGTTTACCATATTTCTTAAAAATTCATGCCTATATTGAAATATATTTCAGAATCTGAATTACTATATGATATAATGATGAATAAACGGAAAAACTCCTTTAACAGAAGAGAATTTATGGAGAAAGGCGCAAAACTGTCAATTGCTCCATTTGCCCTGCCATTAATTAAAATGAATTATGACCCTGTGTCACTATCCAATAAACAAAAACTTGCTATGGTAGGTACAGGAAGTCGGGGCAAGGAAATGTGGGGAAGATCCCTTATAGAAAGTTACCCTGATCGTCTTGAGTTCGTAGGATTGTGCGATGCTAATCTGAAAAGGGCTGAAATTGTTAGAAAACAAATAGGAATAAATATCCCTGTTTATCATTCACAGGAGTTCAGTAAGATGATTACAGAACAGAAACCCGATACGGTAATTGTTACCACGACTGACTGTTTTCATGCAAAATATACAAAGCAGGCCCTGGAGTTGGGGTGCAATGTGATCTCCGAAAAACCTTTGGTAACAGACGAGCAACAAGCTCAGGAAATACTGAATGCAGAGAATAAATCAGGGAAAAAAATAATAACTACTTTTAATGCCCGTTTTGGTGTATCATCCGAGGAAATTAAAAAAGTTATTTCTTCTGGTGAATTAGGCAAAATAATTTCAGTAGAATTCCAGGAATATCTTGACATTGATCATGGCGCCAGCTATTTCAGAAGATGGCATGGGAAAAAGAAATATTCAGGATCATTACTGGTACATAAGGCTTCCCATCATTTCGATCAGATTAATTGGTGGGTTGGAGATGATCCCGATACAGTATTTGCATTTGGAGATGTGTCTTTTTATGGTAAAAATAAAACTTTTCGCCACAGAAACTGCAGAGCGTGTCCATTTGCCTCAAAATGCGATTTTTATTGGGATATTACCAAAGAAAAAGACCTGATGGATTTGTATGTTTCCTGTGAAAAAGAAGATGGGTATTTAAGGGACGGATGTGTCTGGGACAATGAAATTGACACCTATGATACCATGACGGTAGAAGCTAAGTATAAGAGCGGGATATTATTAAGTTATTCATTAAACGCATTCATGCCCTACGAAGGCCAGCGAATTGCATTTAATTGTGAAAAGGGCAGACTTGACATCCGGAATTATCAAAGACAACCATGGGAAGTTAATCACACCGCTGAGTTCAGACTTACTGAAAACTTTAAAAAAACAAGAACATGGACTGTCCAGAGAGGTGAAGGTGGTCATGGTGGTTCTGATGAGAAATTAAAGGATTTAATTTTTATTCATGGCAAACCGGATCCACAGGGTCAATTAGCAAATAGCCGGGCAGGTGTCATGTCAAGTCTTATTGGTATAGCAGCACGCAAGTCCATTGAAACCGGTCAATCAATAAAAATTGATGATTTGGTTAAGTTTCCTTTGACCTGGGGATGGTAAGGTTTATTCTTTCCCCGAATTGATATTGATTGGGAAGATATAAATTATTGCATTCAAGATGAAATAAATCTTAGGAGTCATCATAAGTAAAAATCCTAATTTAGAATGTGACTTAGTCCTTCAATCCTCTGGGCCGGGTTCACTTATGTCTGCCAAGTCAACTCCATTTAAGGTTTCGATGGCTCAGCCTGGGGGTAGTTTGGGTAATTATTATATAGGCCTTCAGAAAAATATTTTTTTTTGTATGAATTTCTTACCTGTGGCAACAAGGCAACAAAAATAATGGCAATAGCATAAAACATATAGAAGGTATGTGCCCAATGTACAGCATGAAGAAACACCATTTCGATCTGGATCCATATAATTAGCGCAAAGGCAATATAAATGCTGTATGTCCATGACCAGTGCATATCTTTGAAGAGATTGATTTGCTCAGCAAGCTTGGATTCCGGTTTTTTTTGTAACGCAATTATCAGCATCAGGGGAACTATTCCAAGAACAGAGAACAAAATGACTCCAGGTATGAGAAAGCTGTTAAAGGGAGAGTTTTCCAATATGGATAAAGGCATTCCAATCAACTCACCTGTTGGAGAAATAATCAATGCTCCACCACCTCCAATTGCTCCCAATCCGAGGAACCCTAATAAAACAAAATAGATGCTTCGGAATATTTCTACCTTCGTGGCCATTTTTTATTTTTTAGTATATGTACTGGAAGTGTCTTTAAAATGATATGTAACGATAAAGTGTCTTAATCAAAGTATCCTGAAATTAGGTAATAAAGAACAGAAGGGAAACGGTGAAAGAGAAAATCCAGAACAATTCCTATAATTCCCTGTAGTACTGTTTCTTTTATAATGTTGATATGGGAAGTATTTATTTCTGTTCAGATACGCACATTTTTTTGTTCGAGAATGGACATATTGTGGTGAATATGCATCTGAAAATCCCGTAAGAACCGTTGGCATATTGTTTGCGTTTTAAAATATAGAATTGAGGGCAATATGAGTCAAAGTGGCTAATTGACAACCTATTTCCAGTAATCATATTTCTGCTGAGGATGATGGTATTGCCTATATATGGTGAATTTAATTTCATGGAGAATCGTCATGATCACAAACTATCTTAAAATTGCTTTCAGAACACTGCTGAAGCACAAGGGCTTTTCAATTATAAAGATTTTCGGACTCGCTCTCAGCATGTCCCTTTGTCTGATGATCATCATTTTTATCAAAGATCAGAAAAGTAGCGATCGGTTTCATGAGAAAAGGGACCGGATTGCACGTGTATATACAACCGACAAAGAAATAAAGTTTTCGGAAGTAAAAGGTTATGCTACAACACCGGGTTCACTGGCTCCATATTTAGTGGATAATTACCCATTTGTTGAAGAAGTCGTGAGATTAAGGCGAAATAGGGGGAGTGTTGTTCACGAAGGAGAAGCCATTCTTCTTGGGGGATTGTATGCTGAACCGTCTTTCTTTAATATCTTCAGTTATACACTAAAAAATGGCAATCCGCAAACAGCATTGAATGAACCGTATTCGATCGTAATATCTGAAAAAACTGCCTTGAAATTTTTCGGACACGACGACCCGGTGAATAAAACGCTAACTTTTGAAAAATTAGGTGATTTTACTGTTACGGGAGTATTAAAAGATTTGGGAAAAAAATCACATTTCAGATTTGATGCTTTATTTTCATTTGTAACTGTATCATCTTTGGAGAAGAGCGGTGTTTTGGATACGGATATGCTCAGCTGGTCATCTTTCGACAATTATTACACATACGTTCTTATTAGAAATACTGACGATAAATCCCTGTTTAAAGAGCAGCTTTCTGAAATTGCTGATGATATTTTTCCGGAACCGGAGAATGAAAGATTTGGATTTAAGCTTCAACCACTGCTCGATATCAATTTAGGAATAAATCTCTGGCTATCCATGCCAGGAACCAAGAAATCCTTTGATATAATTTTCATCCCGTTATTAGCCATACTGATAATATTTTCTGCATGCTTCAATTATATCAATTTATCCATTGCGCGATCACTAAAACGTACTAGGGAAATCGGATTCCGAAAAGTAATCGGCGCAAGAAGAAGCCAGATTATCAGGTTATTTCTCAGTGAAACATTTGTGATCACTTTCTGTGCACTTGTTGCTGCAATTCTTTTCATTCTCTGGTTGATTCCTGTATTTAACGAATTGGATGTCATACAAAACAACAAGTTACAAGTCAATTTTCAACAGTTGAAAGATCCTGGTTTATACATTGTTTTCATCTTGTTTACTGCAGTCCTGAGCATTCTGGCAGGATTATTCCCGGCCTTATATCTCTCTTCTTTTCACCCACTCAATGCCCTGCGGGGAGTCTCGAAAATAAAGGGATTGTCTCATCTCCTGACAAGAAAAATACTGATGGGAACACAATTTACTGTATCGTTAATTATTATAATAATCACCATATACTTCCACCAACTGCTTACTTATTGGATGACTTTTGATTATGGAATCAAGACAGAAAATTTAGTCAATGTATATCTACGAGATGTGAGTTACGAGGTTTTCAGAAATGAACTAATTGCGAAAAGTAGTATTAATCGTGTTTCTCTATCTAGCGAAGTACCAGTCTTTGGAGGTCAGAGCGTGTTAAATGTGAGAAACGAGAATACGGAAAAACCGAAGCATGCATTCTACTACAGTGTTGATCCGGAATTCATTGATAATTTTGATATCAAATTAATTGCAGGTCGAAATTTCTCCAATGAATATTCTACCGACAAAGAGGATGCGATTATTATTAACGAAGAGGTAATCAGGGTTTTTGATCTCGGTTCGCCGATAGAATCAATCGGAAAAACGCTTCTTGTCGGTGATGATCTCGAGGCCAATGTAATAGGGGTTGTAAAGGATTTCAGCTATTACGCTCCGGATGAACCGATTAGACCGCTCGTACTTCGATATCGGCCTGAAGAGTTTAGATTTGCTAATATCTGTTATGTGCCTGGAATGGAAGATGACATTAAAGAATGCCTCCAGAATGAATGGAGTAAGTTAGATAAAGTTCATGGTGTGAGCTATAATTTTCTTGATGATGCCCGACAGGAAGCGAACAGTGAAGGACGAGGAATAACCAGTATTTTTGGCTTCACTTGTGGATTTATTATCCTTATCGCACTATTAGGACTTCTCGGAATGGCAAGTTACACCACCGAAATGAGAATAAAGGAAATCGGTATCAGAAAAGTGTTTGGAGCGAATGTCTCCAATGTTGTGTACTTGCTTTCAAAAAACTATATTAACCTGATTTTGTATTCCGCTGTGTTTGCTATTCCCTGTGGGTATATTTTTTCAAACGTGTTTTACCAGTCATTCGCCTTCCGCCCGGATTTGAGTCTCTGGGTTCTACCTGGAGCGCTATTTTTCATTTTGATCCTGGCCTGGATCACTATCAGTTCTCAAACAGTCAAAGCAGCTCTTACAAATCCGGCAGCGACTTTGAGAGAAGAATGAGATATCTGCAGAGTATTTTATTCATTTAGGATATCCTGAATGATTAACATTGATATGAAGCAAACAGCAAAAACATGACCAACCAAAAAAAATTTATTCCGTATCTTTTTTCGCTTCCCTTGCTGCCCTTCGAGCTTCACGTGCTTTCAGAAAATCTTCCAGCTCTTCTTTAGGCATGGGTAAATTTGGTTGTTTATCCAGCCATTTCTTAAAATCCCTTTCAAATACATCATTATCTACAACAAACGCCTCATTAATATATTCGTATTTATTTGTCTTCATGCAAAAGCGACTAAACTCATCACGTAAAGCTGTATATTCTCCTGAAATCACAACTTCCTGTACGAAATGGGGCGGAATAAAAGCCACGCCTGTTGATTTAGCAAGAACTACATCACCTGGTAATACCGTTACTCGGCCAATACGAATAGGACCATTAATACTGGCGATCATCATATGTTTTATGGCCGATGGATCTGATCCTCTTATCCAGGCATTAAATCCTTCAATCTGGGACAACCCTTCAATATCTCTTACAGATCCATTAAATATGACCCCCCTTTTTCCTGCCTTATAGATAGCATTTCCAAGGTTATCACCAATCAGGGTGCCCTCAATCATTTTTCCATAACTATCGGCTACATATACATCACCATCCAGTAATTTTATAATGGGGGCGTAATTTGTTACCGGTGTTTTCGTGCCTTCTTTCTGTGCCTGTTTCTGAACATAGTTATCAAAATCTTCTCTTAATGGCATGAACTGCCCGGTTACAACACGACCAGTCATGACCTTTTCAGGATGCAGGATCTGCCATCCATTCTCAAAGGTGCCAGCAAAATTCTCAAATTGATTCATATATCCTTTAGATCTCAATGTGGACCAGACTTCCTCCATGGTCAGCACTTTTAATCTCTCCAGGAGCTGGTCAGACACTTTTGGCCTTCCATCTGGTGTACGCTCACCTGTCCATTCAGATGTTAATTCCTTTATACTCTCGGCTGGCCAAACCACATTCTGAGATTTTGAATAAAACCCGAGTAAAGCAAAAATGATAAACAAAAAGAGTCTTTTTTTCATGACATATAGGTTTAATTTAAAATTCTGGTCTGCGTATTGGTTCAGATTCTACTAAATGCCTGTAAGTTATTGGAGTCGAATAAGAATTCCAAGGGGCTGAAGATGTTTAGCAGATGGACTTCACTAACATGTCAGGATTCAAAGAGGAAAAAATTATTCTTCTAACAATTTATACACATATCTTGACTTTATCCAGGATTATTCCGATTTGGTTTAGAGAGATACAATTACTTAATAAATAGTCCAGGTCATATGATATCCAATTTCAAGCCTCCATTAAAAATAAAACCATCCGATGGAGCCCAGATCTCAGGAAAGGTCGGATTGTCATATGGTGGATGAACTAAAGGTTCATAGTCGGATTGCAGGGTGTTTGTGAAATTTTCAAAATTGATAAATATGGATATTCGTTCGAATTGTTTCATGACCATAAAGCCCATTATCCAGTAGTCAGGTTTTCGATCGTAATATTTATCAAACTGGCTACCCGTGTAATACAACTCATACCCGACAGACCAATTATCTTCTTCCTCGTACATAAGCACTAAACCGGCATTATGTTTCGGGGTTAATGGTTTTTGTTTATTGATATTATCATAATTCAATTTTGTATTTATGTAAGCATAATTGAAATAAAGGCTGAAATCACTGTATGCAAACTTCAGATTTGTTTCAAATCCTGAACTATTTATATTTCCATCAGCATTTTCAAAGTAATAATCAGTCTGGTTAACATTCTCCCTTAAAACAATTGAATTTTTCAATCGAGTATAAAAGAATAGCTGGTTCATCGAAAATGTGAGCTTATCAAACAGGATTGTTTTGTAATTGACATCAAAATTTGCCCCAATAGAAGTTTCAGGATTCATTGAAGATATATCAATTGGAAAGATATTTTCAAAATAAATTCGTTCTGCATCTTCGGTGAATATGGTGGGTAGTTTATAACCAAGTGCTCCACCAATACGGGTGGTGATTTTTCCTGCAGGTTTGTATTGGAGTGCTATCCTGGGTAATACAAATACACCATAATCGAGATCGTAGTCTGTTCTTAATCCACTTTCTAAAATAAACGAAGAATTGAGGGTAGAAGTGTTTTGTATAAAACTACCTAAAGTATGGTAACTGTAATTGCGTCTATTAGAAAGAGTATCAGGGCTTTCTTTAAAGCTTTCAGTATAATAGTTAGCACCGAATGACCAATCTGATATTTCACTTTTGTGCAGGTTGTACATGAATTCAGAAAAACCGGATATTTGATTTCCACCGAAGCCATAACTGGATAACTTTAAATCCCGCTCGAAATAGGACAAACTGTTCTTGATCGAAATAGTTCGTTTATTATTTCGATTTTCAAAATGCAGCATTGAGGAATACCTGTTTGAAATATTCTTTTCGAAAAAAGCATGTGTACCATCCTGTCCTTCCTTTATCACCATCATATCACCACCTGTTCGTTTATCTGCCGTGTAATTCAATCCAAGTCTAAGGTTAGTGTGGTCATTAAAATATAGGTAGAATATTGGATTCAAATTAATGGTCCCGGCATCGGGAAGATTGGAAAAGCCGTCATCATCCGGATCATACTCCACCTGATTGCTGACTGCGCCATAAAGTGAAAATCCCGTCTTGCCATATCGTTGTGAATAAAAAATATTTCCAGTCGTTCCAATGGCGGATGTTTGATTAAGCATTAGGTTCAATTCCGGCGTTTCTTCTGGCTTAATTGTAATAAGATTAACCAGACCTGCAATGGCACCTCCACCAAATAAAGTTGAATTACTTCCCTTTATTAACTCTACCTGTTTTAGATCCAAAGGAGGGATCTGCATGATACTCAAGCCACCGGCAAATCCTCCATATAAAGGAAATCCGTCTTTCAAAATTTGCGTATATCTCCCATCGAGTCCTTGAATACGGATGCTCATGTTGCCGGAACTCAATGATGTTTGTTGTATTAGAACACCTGTTGTTTCTCGGAGAAGCATTCCGATATTTGCGGAGTTCATGGCAGCTTTCTCACCCAGTTCTTCTTCTGTAATAATTTCTATCCTTGTCGGTATATCCTCAATTGAACGTGATGACCTTGTGGTTTCAATAATGATTTCTTTAAGTATTTCCTGGGTTTGTTCCAGTTCCAATTCTATCGTTTTATCATTGTCTTGTGGAAATCGCCCCCTGATTTCCTTTTCTTCAAAACCAATGAAAGAGATAAGAATAATTACTTCACTATCCGGGATATTTGACAAAGTTGCTCTTCCCTGATTATCAGTGATAGTTCCTAGTGAGGTACCCTGAACTGCAATATTTACGAATACCAGGGGCTCACCAGATTCATCTGTCACAGAAAAATTTATTGAGTTTTGTGAGAATAATAATCCTGACGCTGATGATAATATTAAACTGAAGAGAAATGTCTTCAACATATAAATCAATTTGTTATTCCGGATTCATTAAAACATAATAATATAAAATTTGGACCAATAAATAAGAATTTGGATGTTACTTAAAACATATGTATTGGAAATTGTAAACTGAATCAGAGAGAAAGAAAAAGTACTATCTTTCAGGGTTCAGGGATACTTGGATTCAGTCAGGATACCAGCCAAGCGAAGGCCGTTATCTCTCGGATTTTTTATACCTAATCCATTTTGATTTGGAGGTTTTTCTTTCAGCAGAAAAGCCTATGGGTAAGTCTCCGATTTCATTAATGGATGAATCATTTTCAACAGCTTCTTCAAGATCTGCTATTTTAATCCTGGTCAAATAGTTATTGCTGAAGAAATCCCATGATCCATCTTCTTTATGATCAACAATGGTTATTGGAACAGTAAGAGGTAGTGTTCTTTTACGTGATCTTATTATGAATAACCAACCTACTGGTGGAGTCAGTAAATATGAGATAAAGAAAATACCCCAAAAACCAGTAGGATTGTTTTTTGTACTCATTGAGGCAACATAAATACAGAAACCTATATATACAATAGTTACTATGATGCCTAAAAAGATTTCCATTCTAATGAATTGTAAACGGATATTTACCAGATATCATCTGATTTCTTATTGAACCTAACTCTTGATTTTGCACTTTGAACATATATCCAGCCTGCAAAAGGAGTCCAACCTATTGAAATCAGGAATGTATACCAAAAATTGAGGTCTTTCCATGATGATCCCTTGGCGGCTACAAGAAAACAGAGAAATATATAAACGATTATTACTACAGCCATTATTAGAATCGTTTGTCATTTATAATATACGAATTCCTGCTCAGAAATGATACAACTCTTCACCTGTTATGGTGTTACTTTTCTCTATTAAATTGATATATATGATTGAAAGGCATTACGTTCTATTATCAGCTAACTAAAACACAACCAATATGAAAAAACTAGTAATAATCCTCTCTATTATCTGTGTTGGATCACTTACCTATGCATTCATTCAAAAATCCATTGCGACGCAGCAGTGGGAAATAGCTAATAAAAACGCCATTGAGGCACAAAAGAATGCCCATGAAGCCATGAGACAGCAGGGAATCGCTGAACAAAATGCTGACGAGGCCCTCAAACAGCAGGGTATTGCTGAACAGAATGCAAAAGAAGCAGAACTCATGAGGGGGATGCTTGAAGAGAAATTGAAGGAATGCGAAAAACGAAACAGGGAATTGCAGAAGGGTAATCAATAAATATTAATATTCACCTGTCATGGTTTGAGTAAGAACAAGACTAATTCGAAACTCAGTCCTCGTGTTATCCTGTTAATTTACATGGCTACGTCTCCCCTATCCTTCATCTTCTTCTCAACAATCAATTCAATATAGATATTAAACGCGAGCTCATGAAAGGGTTTGTAGGATACCTGCATTCATGCAGATTCCCTATGAGTCGAGTATATATTCAAATCAATTTTTTCGAATAACACCTCACCCGTTTATGCATTCTGTGTTCATAATGATTCCACAGATTTTTCACTTTAATATTGTCTTCCTCTTCACGGTTCGATTCTACTTTTTTGATATTATTTAAAATCAGGTTCCGGGTTATCTTATTAAATATGATAGCATGAAGACCCCTGTTTTGATACGCTGGATTAATTGCAATGAGTAATAAATCTGCGGTATCGGTTTTCTTTAAAGCCCGCATTATTCTGAGAAAACCAAAGGGGAATAATTTCCCATTACATTTTTTCAGTGCTTTTGCAATAGAGGGTGTTACAATACCAAAAGCCACCATTTCCTCGTTTTCATCCAGAATAAATGATACAAATTCTGGTTTTAGAAATCCAAGGAATTGTTTACTGAAGATTGCAGCCTCCTGTGGACTTAATTCTGAAAATATAAATAGATCTTTATATGCAATGTTTATCAGGTTGAAAACATCATTCGAATATTTTAAAATATCTTTTCTATTATTAATCTCTACTTCATGTAACTTGTACCTTCTCTTAATCAATTCCGCACTTCTTACTACGTTTTCAGGCACTTCATCCGGGACCGTAATATTATATTCAATCCACTCTTTTTCTTTTGTGTATTCACACTTTTCAATAAGTTTTGCATAATAGGGGTAGTTGTACAGAGCAACTGACGTTGGAAATTCATCGAATCCTTCAATCAAAATCCCCGAAGGATCAAATGACACAAAACCTAAAGGGCCATGCACATATTCCATATTATTCTCCAGGGCCCATGTTTCGACGGTTTGCAAAAGGAGTCTCAACACATCATCATCCTCAATAAAATCCAACCATCCAAATCTTGCATATTTGATATTATGATGATCGTTGTATTTCGTATTTATTATACCGGCAATTCGTCCGACAATCCTGCCCTGGGATTTCGCCAACCAATATTTGGATATACAGTACTCGAAAGCCGGATTGGTCTTATGTGAAAGCGTTCTATATTCGCTCTTATGTATCGCAGGGATAAAAAAATCATTTTTTGCATATAGCTGATCAGGAAATTTTATAAATTTTTGAAGGTCGTTCCTGTTCTTAACCTCGTATATTTCAATGTTTTTCATTTCACTCGTAAATTAATATGATTTATTGAATTTTTTGATTTTTTGTAAGTCATTTAAAAGGGATCCAAATCTACTAATGCATATTGGCTTGCCGCCCCATAAGTCAAATAGAATATTATATGTAAGGCATGCTTTTATGCTAATTTCCAATCCCTGGATAAGTTGATTCTGTTGCCCGATATTGGAAAATTATATCCGAAATCGGACATTGATACTATGGATTAATAATTATAAAAATTCATATCTCTCTTATTATCAATGCTTTGCAATTTCTGGCACTTCAATTGAACAGAAACAAAAACATATTCCGTATACTTCTGCGTCAAATAACATGTGATATTAAAAACTTTTTACCATGTTCTGGAACTATTTAAAAGTCAGCCTCAGGAATCTTTACAAATACAAGATTTTTTCTTTCATCAATATTTTCGGCCTGGCGGTGAGTATGTGCGTTTGCCTCGTAATCATCAGTATGATCGCTGACCTTAAACAATATGATCGGTTTCATAGCAAAAAGGACAGAACCTTTCGGATTATTTCCTGGAAGGAAAGTGAAATCATGGGTATGGCCACGTCGCCATATCTCCTCGCCCCAGCCTTACTTGATGATTACCCTGTGGTTGTAGAAGCTACCCGAATGAGAGCGCCTGTCGGTGGGGATATTGCTTATAATCAAAAAATCCTGACGACCCGGGGTTTCTTCGCAGACAATTCCTATTTTTCTGTATTTGATTTTGAATTCGAAAAAGGGAATCCGGGTAACGCTCTCGTAAAACCTAACTCAATCGTTCTCAATGGCGAATTCGCAAAAAAACTCTTTGGCAATGAGGATCCACTAGGTAAAGTAGTTGATTTCATGGACAGGGGGCTGATTCATCTGGATATTGCTGGCATCGATAAGCCACCTGTCTCATGGGGAACTTTCGTTGTAACAGGTGTAATTGCTGATAGAAGTTACAAAACCCATATGAAATGGGATATATTAGTTTCTACATCCACCATACCGGTATTAGTTAAGGAAGAAAAAATTGATACATGGAGCCAAAACTGGGAAAATTATTCCACTACATATACTTATGTTGTCCTGCCAGATAAAAACAGGATTTCAGAACTTGAAACAGCATTACAAGATATTAGGGATAAGCAATATTCTGAAAATGAAGATTTTGATGGATTTCAGTTAAGAATACAGGCGCTTACGAAAATCACTCCCGGAAAAATGCTTGGGAATTTCACCAGCTTCAGAATGCCCATCGAAGGATTTTATTTTCTCTCTTTCCTTGCATTTATCATTATGAGTCTTGCCTGCCTGAATTATACGAATTTGTCGATTGCCCGAGCCCTGACACGAGCCAGAGAGGTTGGAGTACGAAAAGTAACAGGTGCAATAAGAAAAAACCTTGTAGGTCAGTTCATGAGTGAATCCATTATTACTGCTCTTTTCAGCCTGGTTATTGCCATATTACTGCTGATATTCCTAAAACCAGCCCTTATGAGTTTATGGATTAATAAGTACTTGAGTTTTGGTTTCAATGAAAGTATGACTGTATATCTTATTTTTTTAGGATTTGCAGTTTTCATCGGAATTATTGCTGGATTATACCCGGCACTATATATGTCAAGGTATAAACCTATAATTGTACTTAGGAAAATTGACCAGGGAAAAACCGGAAAGCTGGGTATGCGGAAATTCATGATTATCACTCAGTTTGTTGTATCTCTGTTCTTTATTGTTACCACAATGTTGATTTATAAACAGCTAAACCATTATCTCAATATTGAGTATGGTTTTAATACCGAGAATATTGTGAATATTGAGTTACAAAGCAATGACTATGAGGTCATGGCAAATGAGTTTTCATCTATTCCAAATGTATCTGAAATATCTGCATGTGAGTATATCCCGGCTACAGGAATTTCAAATGGGATAAATATAAGAAAGGAAGGTAGTGAAGAAGAACATATACGTATGACAAGGATCAGTATTGACAATAAGTTCATATCAAACCTAGATATTGAATTATTATACGGCAATAACCTCCCAGATATTAGTGAATCAAGCAATGGTCAGTTCTTCGTGGTTAACGAAATGGCGACCAGGGAACTTGGCTTTGAGAATCCTTCTGAGATTGTCGGTGAGGCCGTTGAAATTCTAAATACTGATCAATTAGCTGAGGTTGTTGGAGTTGTTGAGGATTTCATTTTCAGGCTACCGATGCTTGAGGATGAAATTGGACCATTGGTACTTCGTACCCGGCCAGGTGATTTTAGCTTTATGAATGTGAAGGTAAACACAGCCGACCTAGGAGGAACAATTGATCAAATGGAAACCAAATGGAAAGAACTGGACCCGGTACATGAATTTAAATATGATATTTTCGACGAACAAATGGCAGGAACCAACCAGGCAATAGTAGATGTTGTCTCAATTGTAGGATTTGTGACATTCCTCACCATAATAATTGCCTGCCTGGGATTGCTCGGGATGGCCACATATTCCGTTGAAAGACGCATCAAAGAGGTGGGCATTCGTAAGGTATTTGGAGCCAATGATAAACAAATCACGTTCCTGTTGTCAAAAGGATTTATTAAGCTACTGATCATCTCTATTATAATTTCAGCTCCATTAACTTATTTCATTAATAACCTCTGGCTTCAGAACTTTCCAAACAAGGTTGATTTTGGCATTGGACTGATTTCACTTGGTACACTGATATTGCTTGTACTTGGATTGTTAACGATCAGTACCCAAACCTTGAGAGCCTCAAGAAGCAATCCAGTGAATACACTGAGGAATGAGTGATGGGTATTAGGTGTTGGGTGTTGAGATCGCGAATCTATAATCCAGATTTACGATTCTAGATCGATTGTTGAAAATAGGCTCGTTTGGAAAAAAATCAGAAATTCTAGCTGCTGCTCTTATTAGCCTTCAATACTAAATGTAAGGCTATTGCCAGTACAGCCAGATTATTACACGCCCTTGAAAATCCTTCAGGTTGTACTCCTAAAATACTCACATTAAAAATCGAAGCAATAACTGATAGAGCAAAACCGAGGGCAGCTAAGCCAATAAGGATCCAAATAATATTCTTCATAATGACCTTAATTACGTTGTATTATCAAAGAGATATGTTGGTTAGTAAAAGTATTTGCCAATTAATATTATGAATTATTAAACTCTTAATCAATTATTTAGCAAATAATAGTATAATTATCAATCAGTGTGTGTTTCATTTTTTTTTCCTATCTTGCGGGGTTGATATTAACAACATTCGTAGCAAAAGTTCCTAATTAACTCCTTTTAAAATGTCATTTAATCGATTTATATCAGGACTTAGAATTGTTCTGTTCACATTAATCCTGGGATTAATGTTTGTATTATTCTCCCATATTCCTTCGTATTCCCAGGGATGCAGCGATGCTGGATTCTGTACAATGGGAGCAATGAAGCCTGATCAACAGTTCAACAAAAAAATACCGGTAAAATTAAGAGCATTGGTATTAAACCTATATCGGGGTACAACTACGCTTTCTCCTGTTCTTTTTGTGGGCACTCTCGACTTGACAATTGGGATAGGTAACCACAGTAGTCTCCAGGTGAAATTGCCGTACCAGACCGTCGAGGGTAATCTTGGAAATACCAGTGGTTTAGGAGATATCAGTTTGAGTTATACCAGGAAAGTTCTTGATACTGAAACATGGGATGTCGCTTTTACAATCGGAGGTAAGATTCCATCCAATCATTCCGATTTGAAAAAGGAAAACGACACGGTAGGTTATGAAAGAGATTTACCTATGTATTACCAGGTAAGCCTGGGATCCTGGGACCTTGTAGCCGGAGGATCAGTTCTCAGTAAAGACTGGCTATTTGCTACGGGGATTCAAATAGCTCTTACAGAAAATAACAATCATTTCAAATGGAGTGACTGGCCAGACTATCCCAACCCGAAATACATTGAAAAACATGATAAGGCAGCTGAACTAAAAAGGGGTACAGATTTCATGATCCGCGTTGAAAGGAATTTCCGATTCGGGCGATTCAATGGGAATATTGGATTATTGCCCATTTGGAGAATAACAAAAGATGAAATCCTCGATGGACAAACCGGTGAAAGAATAAAACTTGATGGAACTACCGGAATGGCCCTTTCAGCTCTCGGAGGCATCGGATACCAGATAAATGTAAATAATGGTATCAAGTTTTTGTATGGCCATAAACTCACACAACGGGATGTTAATCCTGATGGATTAACCCGTCACAATGTAATGTCTGTATCATACGTTTACCGGTTCTGATATGAAAAAAATATCTTTAATTATATTCATAATACTCACTAATTATTCTGCTTACGGGCAGGATATAAGTGTTGGACAAGCCCGTGTATTGATCACGGAAGGGAAACCGGATCAGGTAATTTCCCTTTTAAAAGATCTTTCGATAGAAGATGATCCCGAAGCTCAATTGGTACTGGGTGAAGCGTATCTGCATATGGGAAGGAATGATATGGCGGAACAGCATATTGCCGTATCACTTGATCTGTATAAAAAACTAGGTAACAAGGATGGAATAGCAGAAAGTTCGGCAGCATTAGGTCTGGTCTTCTGGGCAGATGGTCAGAATTATAAAGCCCTGGAATATGAGCTGAATGCCCTGGATCAGCGGAAACAATCTGGAAATGATACCACCATTGCTGCTTCATATAATGATGTTGGTCTGGTTTATAGCATGATCAATCCGGAAAAAGCCAGGGAGTACTATAACATGGCTCATGAAACTTATTTGAGGCTATATGGAGATATGGATGAGCGTACAGCTAATTCTTTTGTGAACCTTGCTTTGATCTATCGTAAATCCAATGAATATGAAAAAGCTATTGATTATTTATATAATGCGCTGGAAACAAGACAGAAGGTCTACGAAATGGATCATCCTACTATTGGTTTTATTTATGGAGCTTTGGGACAGATTTATACCGATATGGATCAATACCAGGATGCATTAACCAATTATCAGCTGGCAGAAGGTATCTATAGGAGAAATTTCGGGAACGAACATCCGGAGCTTGCTAATATTTACAATATGATCGGTGCTCTGGAAATAAAAGAAGGTCATTATGACGAGGCTTTAACAGCCTGTCAAAATGCAATTAATTCCAATGCAAAGGGATTTGAGTCAGATGACATCTATACAAATCCACCTGAAGATGGAGAATTCTTCAGTACAGATATCCTTCTGGTTTCACTCATGTTGAAAGGCCAGGCATTGGAAATGCAGTATTACCAGAAAACCTTGAGAAAAAATGATCTGGTTGAAAGCCTGGCATCGTTTGAACTGGGTGATAAACTCATTGATAAATCCCGGCATATCCGTACAAACCAGGAAGATAAACTTTTCCTGAGCAGCAGAGCGGTAGAACTTTACGAAAATGCGATTGCAGTCAGTCTAGGCCTCGCTAGTATTTCTATTAAGAAACAACCCTATCGGGAGAAAGCTTTTTATTTCAGTGAAAAAGGAAAAGCGATTGTTTTGCTTGATGCAATAAATGATGCAAATGCCAAAGAATTCGCAAATATACCGGCAGACATGCTTGAAACTGAGGGTGAACTCAAATCGAAGATCGCTTTTGTTAATCAGCAATTGGTTTCTGTTACAGATAATGATACAGAACAATTACTTCGTCAACTGCTACTGGAAGTGACCATCGACTATAACACCTTTATAAAAAAGTTGGAAAATGAATTCCCGGAGTATTACAGGCTCAAATATGATGTTACCATTCCAGGTGTAAATGAAATCCAATCTGTCCTTAACGATAACCAGGCCATTCAAACCTACTTCCTTGCAGAAAATAGAGAACGACTATATATTTTTCAAATGACAGGTAACCGATTGGCAACATTTGATGTCCCTTTATCCAAAGAATTTCAGCGCTACCTGATCGGTTTCAGAAATTCAATAATTTACGATTTGCCCGATGCTTATAAAATGACCGGGTCTATTCTTTATCAGAGTCTTATGCCTAAAAAATTACCTGAAACTATAACCGACCTGGTAATCATACCGGCCGGACGACTTGGTGTAACACCTTTCGAAGCGCTGATTGTTAAAAATGAAGAAGATGCTGAATATAATCAAATTGATTACCTGGCCAATCATATAAATATCAGTTACCAGTATTCTGTTACGCTTTTCCATCAACAGTTGAAGAGTATGAAAAACACGCAGCAGGCTGCAACATTGTTTGCTCCAATCGATTTTAATTATCAAATCGGTCAACCTTTACCATCCCTCCCATTTACGTTGAATGAGGTCAAGGATATCGAAGGAATTTTTCAGGACGAAAATTACCAATACAGTACTCATCTATATGCCGATGCATCCGAATCAAAAATTAAAGATGGTGTTTATAGAGATTATTCCTATATACATATTGCCTCGCATGGTATTGTAAATGAGCAACAACCTGAACTTTCATGTATCTATTTATCTGAAGATGAGGAAGGTGAAGATGGCTATCTCTATTCGGGAGAAATATATAACCTGGACCTGAATGCAAATCTCGTAGCATTATCCGCCTGTCAAACCGGGCTTGGACGGGTGTCGCGAGGTGAAGGGATAATAGGCCTTTCAAGGGCACTTCTGTTCGCAGGAGCCAGTAATCTGCTCGTTTCTTTCTGGAATGTTCCTGATGAATCCACAGCGAATTTGATGTCAGAATTCTATAATGAAAGTCTTCGTGTAAAAAAATCATTCTCTCATTCACTGGGAGATGTTAAAAGGAAAATGATCAGGAACGAAGCAACCAGCAGACCATATTACTGGGCATCATTTATATTAATCGGGCATTAAGCCACTTTTTTATCCAAATTTCATTGATTTCCAATTGAAATCTCCTTAAATCGAGATTAATACAAAGATACTTTTCTCTGTATCACTTTGTGATATATCTGAGATACGTTGTGCAACAATTTTCATAACAAAGTTATTACACTGAAGTACGCGCAGGAGGCACGAAGGTACACGGAGACTTTTATATAATCATGGATCATAGTAATCCAGTTACTTTTTTGTTTTTTCATCTTATCTAAATACGACATAAACATGAAAAAGGTTTCTATTTGGCCGGTTGATAATTCCGACAGGATATCCCGGCGAAGTTTTCTCTCAGTATGTGGTGCCTGTACGGCCTGTTTTGCTGCATCCACTTATGCAGGCTTGAATACACTTTCTTCCTGTAAATCAAAAGAGAAAACCCGGATACGAATCATCTATTCCCTGCATGCGGAAAAACAGGATAGACCTGACTGGCCAAATGTTGGTTTTGATTTTAGTCCGGTAATGGATCGTATAAATAGTGAATTAACCAGTCAGTTGAGCAATGTCGAATTTCTACCTTTGATGGCAACTGGGCAGGAAGAAGCTGAAAAAATCCTTGCCCGGGATGTTACGGAAAATATAGATGGATACCTGGTCTATCAAATGAATTGCTGGAATCAGGTAGTGCAAACCATTGCGAAATCCGGGAAACCTGTATTGTATGCGGACTTCCAGTATGGAGGCAGTGGTGGATTTCTGGTATATAATGCTGCATTCTTACGGGATATGAACACCAATGTCGGGTTTGTTGCATCTTCGAAAATGGAAGACCTGATTGCTGCTGTCAAATGTTTTGAAATAGTTAAGAATGGAGGATCTGCTCAAGACTTTGTCATAGCTACAAGCAATGTACGTGGAAAAAATACACCAGCGAGTGGAAGCCTGTCATGTAATCCTGATGAGATAAATTTACTTTCTACTGCTGAATGTATAGAACAATTAAAGGGATCAAAGATTTTAGCAGTAAGGGATACTGAATCTGCCATCCTGGATTCATTTATGCATATTCCTGTGCATCAAATTCCTTTTGAAGAAGTAAATACAGCATTTGAGCAGGCAGATAAAGATGAAGCACAGGAAATTGCCAATCTTTGGATTCAGAATGCAACGGATGTAATTGATGTATCCACTGAAACACTGAATGCATCTGCTGAATTTTACCTGGGGATGAAAGATGTTTTAAAGAAACATGACGCAAATGCCATTACAATAAATTGCCTTGGAGGATTTTACGGAGGTCATATTCATGCCTACCCTTGTCTGGGATTCCATCAACTAAATAATGAAGGGCTTATCGGTGCCTGTGAATGCGATATTGAATCAACAGCGACTATGTTAGCTTTCACAACACTTACACAGGGGCGTCCCGGTTATATCTCCGATCCTGTAATCGATACATCCAAAGGACAGATTATTTACGCACATTGCGTTGGTTCTAACAAAGTGTTTGGTCCTGATGGCTCCACAAATCCTTATGCTATTATGACACATTCAGAAGACAGACAGGGCGCATCGGTACGGTCAATTCTTCCGGTAGGCTACATGACTTCTTCGATGAGAGCTAAGAATGCTACAAAAGAGATCATTTTCCACCAGGCCAAAGCCGTTGATAACGATCCGGATGACCGGGCCTGCCGTACAAAATTATGTGCAGAACCGGTTGGAGACATTGAGAAACTATTTACAATGTGGGATAAATGGAGCTGGCATCGGGTGACTTATTACGGTGATCTTAAGGAGCCAGCATATGAACTGGCGGATGCAACAGGTTTCAAAATCGTCGAAGAAGCGTAAAAGTATCTCTTTAAGTCCCATTGTGAATTCTTTAGGGATCTTTGAGTAATAATCTTCTTGAGTTGTTGCTCAAAGATTCACTAAGAAGGCACACAGAGACATCTGGCACTCCTTTAAACATTTTTTAAACCCTCTTAAAAGCATGGATATTTCAAGAAGGAATTTTATCAGGATTGGTTCACTTGCAACGATTTCATCACCTTTTCTTATAAATGGATGCACGTCCAATGAAAAGCAAGATAATCAAACAGCAGATCTCTACAAATTATTCAAAGATCCACCGAATTCAGCTCGACCATTTGTCAGATGGTGGTGGAATGGAGATATGCTGACTGAGAAGGAGATATTGCGTGAGCTGGACTTACTTAACGAGGCAGGGATTGGCGGGGTAGAGATCAATCCCATTCGATTCCCGAAAGGTAGTGATCCGGTAGGCTATGAACCACTTGAATGGCTAAGTGATGAATGGATTAAAATGCTGGAGGTCACACTTGTTAGCGCAAAAAAACGGGACATCATTTGTGATATTATTGTAGGATCTGGCTGGCCCTTTGGCGGTGAATTCCTGGAAAAAGATGAGCAAACCCAGCTATTGACATTTGAGACTATTGATCTGACAGGTCCCGGATCGTTTTCTTTTTCAAAAGAAGAGCTTCTTGAAAAAGTAGACCCGGGAATCCATTCAAAAAATGAAAAGATCTATCGGGAAATACACGGATTACGACTTGTTCCCGCTGAAATTGACACATTCGATCCCGGGATTGACCTGAATGATAAATTAAATAAAGATCAGATAATTATTGATGTCCCGGATGGAAATCATGTCCTGTATTACCTGGTCAAACTCACTGGATTCCAGGCAGTGATCAACGGTGCACCGGGAGCGGCAGGTCCCGTCCTAAATCATTACAATAAAGTTGCTGTTGACAAATACCTCTATAGAATGTCTGATCGTCTCAAGCCGGTAATCGGTGATTTGGGTGATCATTTCAGGGCTATGTTCTGCGACAGCCTGGAAATGGAAGGTGCCAACTGGTATGATGACCTGCCAGTAGAATTTGAAAAAAGACGTGGATATGATCTTCTCCCCTACTTGCCTTTCATTCTTTTCAAGATCGGCCACATGGGTAACCCTGTTGAAGAGATCTATGGCAGCCAGTTATCACCTGAGGTGGAATTGGAAATACAACGGGTACGCTATGATTTCTATATAACCCGTCTGGAACTATTCAAAGAACGGTTTATTGACTCCTTCAACGACTGGTGTCATCAGAATAATGTGAAATCAAGGATCCAGGCATATGGGAGAGGCTATCACCCCCTTGAAGCAAGTATGAGTATCGATATTCCCGAGTGTGAAACCTGGTTAAGAGAAACAGTCGGAACAGAATTCGCAGACACCGGTTGGCGTGGCCGGGCATATTCAGTAATAAACAAGTTTGTTGCTTCAGGAGCAAGATTATCCGGCAACAGGCTTGTAAGTTGTGAAGAAATAACCAACACATCCATGGTATGCAATGCAACCCTGGAGACTATCAAGGTAACTGGCGATCAAAGTAATCTTTCAGGTGTTACCCACTCAGTACTTCATGGATTTAATTACAGTCCACCTGATGCTCCATTCCCGGGCTGGGTGCAATATGGAACTTTCTTCAATGAAAGGAATCCATGGTGGCCATATCTCCGGTTATGGACAGATTACAAAGCCCGATTGTCATCCGTTTTTATGAATACAGATCCTGTGGCAGATATTGCGATCCTTCATCCCCTGGCGGATATGTGGATGAAATTCGGTCTTCAGAGAGATCCGTTCCCGGTCGTAAGTTATCCTGAATATCAGCACAATATCTGGGAGGCAATCCAACAGAATGGATTTGGGTGTGATTATGTAAGCGAGAATATTTTACAGGGATCATCATTTGAAAATGGAAAATTCCAGTATGGCCCAAGATCTTACTTAACGTTGATCTTGCTTGAGGTTGAGACCATATTACCTCAAACAGCCATAGCTTTAAATGAGTTTGCAGAAGCAGGTGGTAAAATCATCTTTATTGGAAAGACGCCGTTCCAAAATCCCGAGTTTAAGGACCATGCATCCAAGGATGCAACTGTAAAATCGACGATTGATAAAATCATTGGGAATTATCCTTCGCATGCTGGTATCCATCCGGCACCTTCAGGAAGTTTGATAGAATGGTTCAGGGCAATCATGGATAGATTCAGCCTGAAATCCTATCTTAATATTGAAAACCCGGATTTATTTATCAATCAGAATTTATTCAGATCTGGGGATTCTGAATTTTTATTCATTTCAAATTCTGATGCTCGCAAATCAAGGAAGATTAAGATAAAAATTGATAATCAGGGAAAAACAGCTTGGATCTGGAATGCAGAAACGGGAGAAAGGAAACGAATGCAAGTTGACAGTTCTAATGGAGAGATACATTTATCATTCGAACCAGCCGGATCCAAATTGATTGTATTCGACACAAATAAAAACGGGACTCTATTGAAATCAGATAAAATAGATCTCTCACAATCAGAACCGATACCAGGCCCATGGAATGTAATCCTGGATCATATAGATGGAAGTTCTGACAAGCTGAAATTAGACACACTTGTTGACTTCGTCGAAGATGAAAGACTAAAAACATTTGCAGGGGTTGCACGATATGAAAAGACTTTGGAGCTATCCGGTTCTGATATAATCACATATATTGACCTTGGTGGCGTAAAAGGCGTATCTGAAGTAATAATAAATGGTAAATCACTGGGTATCAAGTGGTACGGATTCCATCGGTTCCCGATTAATGATGCCCTTATCAGTGGTGAAAACAAGATTGAGATCCGAATCACAACCGTGATGGGTAATTACCTGAAAACGCTTAAGGACAACCCGGTGACGAAAAACTGGGTCATCTGGCAAAAAGATCAATCGATGGGTTTAATAGGTCCGGTGACATTGTTATAAGTTCGATAAACATAAGATTATTCCACCGTAATGCAAGACAATGTCTTATTGATAATATAAGCAAGTATGCTAATTGTTTTTATTAAAGATAAGTGTTGTCATGAACTCTGCATCCTACAATCGACAATCACTTTTTTGTGTTGCCGATTGAATATTAATTCCGTAAATATCAAAATAAATATCACCACCAATTTTGAATTATCGGGATAGCAAGTAAATTACGGCTGAATAAACCGGTGCAGGTACCTGCCCCAGAGGCTGGATGGAACGCCGGTAAACACAAACTGATTTCAAATAATCTAATTTTTAAAATGAATAGAATGCATACATTATCGAACAAAATCCTTTCTTCACTTTTTCTGATTTTCATTAGTTGTTTACAATTCTCCTGTACCAATACTGAAAAAAGCCAGCAGGAAAAAGAAGCAGATGTCCAAAAAGAAATACAGGAATATAATGTTGCAGCATATATCTGGCCATCATGCCATCATGACGAGCGTTTTGGTGATATGCTATGGCCTGAAAAAACGGGTGAATGGGAAATTATAAAAAAAGGGACTTCCAGGTTTGAGGGTCATTATCAGCCCAAAGTACCGTTATGGGATTATGGATTGGATGACGATCCCGAGGTGATGGAAAAATGGATCGATGCAGCAACCGACCACGGCGTGAACACATTTATTTTCGACTGGTACTGGTTTGATGAAGGGCCGTTCCTTGAGAGTTCGCTCAATAACGGGTTCCTGAAAGCACGTAACCGTGAGAAAATGAATTTTTACCTTATGTGGGCCAACCATGATGTGAAACAGAATTACTGGAATGTTCACAAATACAAAGACATTGATACATTACTTTGGGATGGTGCAGTTGACCTGGAAAACTTTAAAATAATCGTTGACAGGGTCATCAATAATTATTTTAATCAGCCCAATTATTTTAAAATCGATGGTATGCCGGTCTTCTCTATCTTTAGCCTGAATAATTTGCTGGAAGGACTCGGTGATTTGCAACAAACCAGGGAAGCACTGGATTATTTCAGGGATATGACTAAAAAGGCCGGATTCCCGGATCTTCATCTTCAGTTAATCATATATGGCCTGCCCAACCAGGACCGACTTGAAACATTGGAAACACTACAAATCAACAGTGTAACACAGTATAACTGGGGATGGATGAAAGAACAGGATTATATGAAATGGGCAACCAGGGCCATTGAAATAAGAAACCAATGGGATGATGCGCTTTCAATACCCTTTTTCCCTAATGCCTCAATTGGCTGGGATGACACCCCGAGATTTCCGCATAAAGGGAAAACAGATATAGTGCTTTACAATAAGTCACCGGAAAGTTTTGCGGGATTTCTCCAGGAAGCAAAAGATTATTGCGATGAACATCAGGAACAGCCAAAAATAATCACCATTTTTTCATGGAATGAATGGATTGAAGGAGGTTATTTATTGCCTGACAGAAAGTATGGATTTGAGTACCTGGAAAAAGTGAAAGAAGTCACTACTGGCTCTTTTAATCCATATTCGAATTAGTAATGGCTGAATTCAAATAAAACACATACTGGCAACGATCCTATTAATATAATCTCCCCATCATGAGAAAGATATATATTTTCATTTCAATTCTTTTTATTGCCCTGGCAAATACTGATCTCAGGGCGCAGGATGATATTCTTCAGAAGATTGAAGAAATTGCCATAATCGATCAGAAAGTCATGGTACCCATGCGTGATGGCATTCGGCTTGCCACAGATGTTTATCGCCCAAAGACTTATAAGAAAGTACCGATCATTTTTGTAAGGACACCTTACAATTTTAACGCTTGGGGAAATGGTAAACAGACAACCGGTACAGCAAGAAGAGCCTATGAAGCAGTTAAAAGAGGATATGCCTTTATAATCCAGAATGAACGGGGCCGTTATTTCTCCGAGGGAGAATGGGACATCCTGGGTACACCATTAACCGATGGGTATGATGCGTTTACATGGATGAAAGATCAATCCTGGTCAAATGGAAAAGTTGGAACATACGGGTGCTCTTCTTCAGCAGAATGGCAAATGGCAGTGGCGGCCCTGGATCATCCTTCTCATGCTGCTATGGTACCCCAGGCATATGGTGCCGGAGTTGGCAGAATTGGAGAATTTTACGAGCAAGGAAACTGGTACCGGGGTGGCGTGGAACAGATGTTATTTTTTGCATGGTTATACGGCGTGGAACATGATAAATTCAAACCCAGGATTCCTGCCGGAGCGACACAGGAAGACCTGATACGCATATCACGTTATTATGACCTGGCTCCAGAAAATCCACCGGTAGATATGTCTGAAGCATTGAAACACTTACCCATCCAGGATATATTACAACATGTGAATGGTAAACGCGAGATCTTTGACAAAATGATCCGTCGTACACCCGATCATGAGGACTGGTACAACGGGGGTTTATACCATGACAATATGGATATAGGTGTTCCTGCTTTCTGGTTTGCCTCGTGGTATGATGTATCAATCGGTCCAAACGTGGCGATGTATAACCATATAAGAAACGATGCGACCGACCCGGAAGTCAGAGAAAATCAATACCTGGTGATTGCCCCAACATTGCATTGCAGTTATAAGTGGGCGACAGAAAATACCATCGTTGGTGAACGAAACGTCGGGGATGCCAGGTTGAACTATGATGAACAAATTTATGCATGGTTTGATCTTTGGCTTAAGGGTGATCAAAATGATTTTAAAGAGAAAACACCCAAGGTCCAGTACTATACGATGGGCATAAATAAATGGCAGACCTCAGAGACCTGGCCACCGGATAACTCCAATCCAATTACGTATTATCTGAATAGCGATGGTCATGCCAATACCTTGTCAGGAACCGGCACATTAACTACAAAGAAACCAGGAAAGAAAGACAACCCGGATGGTTTTGTCTATGATCCGATGGATCCTGTGCCTTCGTATGGGGGAAATGTTTGTTGTACGGGCAATGCAATTAAAGGAGGAGCCTTTGATCAACAGGAGATGGAAACAAGGGAAGATATCCTGGTATATTCAACTGAACCACTGGAAGCAGGGGTTGAAGTTTCCGGATTTATAGAGGCAACATTATATGTATCTTCTGATGTGAAAGATACTGATTTCACCCTGAAGGTTATTGATGTTTATCCGGATGGTCGTGCTTATAATTTAGATGAAACCATTCAGCGGGTCAGGTACAGGGAAGGATACGATAAAGAGGTTTTTATGGAAAAAAGCAAGGTTTACAAAATTGATTTATCCCCATTGACAACAAGTAATTACTTTGAAAAAGGACATCGCATACGTATTGAGGTGTCAAGCAGTAACTTTCCACGGTTCGCCAGAAACCTGAACACCGGAGGCAAAAATTATGATGAATTTGAAGGGATCATTGCTAACAATAAGGTACATCATTCAAAACTCTATCCATCGCAGCTAAGAATACCGATAGTAGAGTAGCGATATGATTATTCAGATAAGCCAGTTTCATCTTTCTGGTAGATACTTCTCAGGAATCGGATTAGCAGGTGTTTCCGATGTCCAGTAAATATTTATAATCCACCAACGTTCACCATCGTGCATTAATTGTATGCTGTTAATGCCCCGGGCAAATGGTTCTACATCAGCTTCACTTCTGAATGACTCATACGTACTGAATACATGGGTAACACAACCAAATGTATCTGTAACACGATAAATTTCCTTTTCAAAGAAGCCATTTTCGACCAGCCATTCTCCTGCCCTGGTAATGTAATCCTCAACGGTCATATATTGAGCACTGGTAGTACCTTCATTATTTTTCCCGGATGGTATAAGTTTTGCATCAGGATGGAATAGAAACCGAAAAAAGTCCCAATCCCGGGCTTCTCCTTTTTCACCGGAGATCACGCCATAAAGTGATTCGATAGTACAGTCCAACGTTTTAACTTTTCCCATATACTTTTCGTCCTGAGCATGAACGATCGTTGATGTAACAGACAATATAAAATAGATCAGTAAGGCAGTAGTCTTCATAATAGAAACTTAAAGAATTAATACATCTGGTAATTACTTCACAAATAAACAAAAAGAAGCACATAGGACCTTATTGTGATTCATTTAAGTATATAGTCTCCTATTCTTTTGGCCCTGATAATGAAAGTTCAAGCAATGATCCTGGACTTGTGGACAGGGAGATGAATTACCTTATGATTCCATATCATGGTCTCATTACTGTTCATCATGGAGTTTAATGCAACTCCGGTCCCATATAAAATCGCTGTTGGGTCGAAGAACAAGAGTTTCTTTTCCATCGATAATATTTTGGAATGGTCCTATCCGTGGTTCAGTCTCCTTGCAATACTGATATATATCCCTGTCAATTGTCAATGGGCTACCATCAGGATTCTTTATTGAAGAGCCATCGTTAAGTACACTTATATAGGTCGATGAAATAACCGGGACAACCAATTCAACAGCTCTGGGATCCAGAGAAAATTCTAAAGTTACTGTTCGAGCATCCTCATCCACCGTATATTTTAAATCAGGATTAGTCGGGTCCATTACACTGTGTAAATCTGAGTCTGTTTTTATTGCATCCCCCATAAATACATTATAGTCAGATATGTTGTTTTTCTGCAGGTCAAAATCTCCAATTGATTTGTCAATAAAAATATTATTGTAAACTCTTCCATTTTTCCCTTCACCTGTTCCCACATAGGATTTTCTATAAGCGATAGGAGCATTAAAGGCCAGGTTGTGGACATATACTGAACCATCCTCCAACATGGCTTCGCCACAATCAAGACCTATATTGTTATCAAAAAGATTAACACCCGTAGGATTTTCAGGGCGTAACCATTCATCGTTCGTTTTGATGATCACATTACCTGTAATTCTATTTCCATCCTTTGCATAATCCAACCATATTCCCATTCCCCAGTGTTGGACAGTCACCTTATAAATAATATTACCCGAAACAATCATATTTTTACACAGGTGTATCTTGATCCCGGCATGCTCAACTCCCCAGTATGTTCTTTCCCCAATATTCTGGATCCAGTTGCCACTTATTACCGAACCATGATCAAAGCATCCGGAAATCCCGGAAACTCCACACCTATTTATTACATTGTTACGAACGATATGATTTGCTACAACATCGGGACCGTCAATTGATATGCCCCTCATTTTCGCATATGTAACCGTACAATTCTGAATGATCCAGTGTGTGCCTGATACGAATATAACGGCATGGCTAACAAGTGGGGTCCTTAAGTACGCAGGAGACCATTCTTCAGCCGACTGTGTCATAGTAAAGCCATCAACAGTAATATGGTTTATCCCTGTAGACATATCCGGGTTCCCAAAAATGCTCTCCCTTACACTGATTTCAGCTAACTGCGTTACTGGGTTGCCGGATCCGAAATTTGCGTAGATCGTGGTAGTAGTACCACTATGATCTGTATACCATGAATATAGCGTATCCTGTACTCCCTGAAGCGTCTGTTTTTCATCATATCTCATGTCATCTAAAAAGACTTCACCTAGATGACACCATATACCCCCTTTTATATAATCATCTGTATATCTCCCCGCAATGGTTGTTGTGTATGGGTGATAATTGCCAAAAAAAGCGTCTGAAATATCTGTTTTCCAAACACCATTCCCCCGATTTTGCCATTCCGTGATTCTTTCTGAGCCTTTAATAATTACCTGTTCACCTTTAGCTGCCATATAGGTTATTCGCATATCTTCCGAAGACCCTCCGCGTGGAGGTTGTACCCACTCACGATATATACCCTCATGAACGATAATCGTATCGCCGGGATTTGCCAGCTGAGCTGCTTTGTTTATGGTCAGGTATGGGGAAGAAGAACTTCCAACATTGCTATCGAGCCCACCTTTTGCAACATGATAAGTAGTAGCCAGACTACCATCGAATAAAAAAACTCCTACCAAAATTAAAGTTATATACACGAAAAAATATGTAACCGGACCTTTTTTAAAAATTGTTCCTTTATTTGAAACCATGATTGATTTTTTAATTTGAATGAAAAATCATCAAAATCATATTAAGATCACCTAATATAATCAAATATTCTACTCTTGTCATGCCATATATAGACTCGGAGTTTAAAGTGTGATTAAACTTTTCTAACATCCAGGAAACTTTGTATTGAACGCTGATACAAGCACCACATTTCTATCTTCAATATTATGGTACTTTATAGCAATTATTCTATATTGACAGTGATTCATTCTGGTATTTATTTTGATTCATATATAAAATGAAAAACAAGTTTATATTCTTAATCATAATTGCAAACAGCTTTTTCTTTGGAAGTTGTGAGACTACAGAGAAAAAAGGTTATACTGTTGACAACCAAGTTCCACCCAACATCCTCCTGATCCTGATAGATGATCTGGGATGGATATCAATTGAAACTTATTGAAACAAATATGTAAAAACACTGTATATAAATTCTCAAAAACCAATGTGAAATGGAAAGACGTAATTTTATTAAAAGTGGGATAGCTACAGTTGGGGCTGGTATTATGGGGAATACGGCTGTTTTTGCTGCCGATTGTCCGGTTGATACCCTAGAGGCTCCAGGACCAATTCCTCTTAATGACCTCCTGTCCGATTACCTGCAGGTAACAGAAAAATGGGGACAGGGATTGAAGAAGGTCACTATCTGTGACAAAGAAAGCTGGAAAAGTAAAAGACAGTCTGTTCTGCAGCGTGCCAGAATTATGCTGGGAGAAGCACCGCAGGCAAACAGGGATGATTTTAAAACAGACATTTTATCGGAGACTCAACGGAATGGTTATAAGGAAATAAAGGTACAATTTCCCAGTGGGACAGGGGATGTGATAAAAGGGTATTTGCTTGTTCCAGATAAAGCCACATCTTCATCACCACGCCCTGCTATTATTGCTTTGCATAGCACAGGTCCCGGGGCAAGTCAGACAGTGGGACTGACACCCAGAGAAGGCCGGGATTATGGTATGGAATTGGCTCAGCGTGGATATGTTGTACTGGCAATTGATGTAATATCTGCCGGAGAGCGAGTTTATCCCGGATATGATCCGTATTACACAAATGAATTCTATAAAGAATTTCCCGGATGGTCAGCCATGGGTAAAATGATCCACGATCACAGCAAGGGTCTGGATTACCTGTGCAGCCTGGATATTGTTGATCCGAATCGCCTGGGATGTATCGGACATTCTCTGGGCGGTTATAACTCATTTTTTCTACAGGCTTTCGATTCGAGGATTAAAGCAGCAGTATCTTCATGCGGATTCAGTCCTATGGGACAGAGTACCATGCCTTATCAATTCGCCAGGGATGACTGGTTCATTCATTTTAATCCAAATTGCAGGGATTACATTAGAGCCGGCATGATACCCTGCGATATGCATGAGATTATGGCCCTTTGTGCTCCACGTCCGTTCTTTAACTACTCAGCTAAAAAAGATGCTGTTTACTTTCCTCCTTTACGGAATACTGAAAGTGATTTTGGAGCCTGGTGGCAAACGGTTGATGTGGCTTTAATGCAGGTTTCACAGATCTATGAGATTCTCGGTGTTCCAGACCATTTCGTACGTGTAGAGACCGATGGAGGCCATGACTTTCCACAAGATGTCCGGGAAGACGCTTATCGCTGGCTTGACAAATGGTTGGGGAATTGAATTAAGACTAATAACTTGCTAATTCATCACTTATTTGATTAAAATGGTAAATAAGGTATCCAGCGCCATAGGTTCTATACTTAATTTTCCTGTGCTGAAAATAATAATTCCCCATTTTAGGATAAAAAAATAGCACTTTTGACTTTGAACATATTTTCCCTTACAGTAGTTTTTAAAACATGATTTCTATCACATGAACAATAGAATTATTAAGAGACGCGATTTTTTAAAAAAAAGCGTTGCGGTAGGTTCCTGTTTGCTGCCACTTCATTATTCCATCAACGAAAACAGATCCTCTGTGGCCTGCAACCACGAATCACCTCCTGAAGGCTTCATCAGCCTTTTTGATGGCAAAACACTCAATGGCTGGCATGCGGAACACCGATTACCGACACCACCATTCCCGGGAGGACCTGAACCGGATAAAAACAGTAACTGGTACAAAAAGGCATTAAAAAGCAAAGGAAAATACAGTGTGGAAAATGGGATCATTGCTGGAGGGCAGGATCCCCCTGGTTCCGGATTAGGCGGTTACCTGGTCTCAGATGACGAATTTGGTGATTTCGAACTACTTATTGATGTTAAACCGGATTGGCCGATCGATACTGGTATCCTTGTAAGAGCGTTATCACAAGGATCTCCGGGTATCCAGATACTCATTGACCATCGTAAATCCGGTGGAATTGGAGGTTTTTACGGAAATGGGCTTGCCGGCTTTCACGCACTTCCATATAATTTTGATGCACAAAATGATGTTAACGGAAATGCCATCGGATTAATCCAAGAAAAGCCATCAACTACATTGGAACAGCTTACAGATGTTAAAAAGAAAATGCTGGCTTATGCTGCCCCTGTTGAAGAATTTCTTGCAACCTGGAAATGGGCAGACTGGAATACATTCAAGATCCGTTGCGAGGGGAAATATCCGTATCTGACAACCTGGATAAATGATGTGAAAATATGTGAATTGGATACCGGGTCAATTAAGCATCCAAATTATGACAGAGAAGCAGTTGCACGGTTGTTAGGCAGAAAAGGCCATATCTCTTTTGAGGTTCATGATAATGACCCCGGATTGGGTAAAGACCGGTGGTGGCCCGGAGCAGTATGCCGATGGAAAAATATATACGTGAAAATCCTTGATTGAATTCACACGGATCTGATTATATCGTGTTGTCAGATCCTTTAGTTTTGGATATTTGAGATTAAGTATTTTGCATATAGAATAAGAGAGTCTGTTACCAATATTTAAGGGAAAAACCTCGGAACGAAACAGCAATCAATTCAGGGAACATGAAGGCAACCGGTCAGTTAGAAACAACAAATCATCCTGTGAATTTGAAGGTACTGGGCAACCCTTTTTTCAGTTTTTCGTAATGTTCCTCCGTATTGAGCATATCATTAAAAGGTATCCCTTCAAGTATCTTTTTGAATACCTTATCCTCCATTTCCCGCACCTTTTCCGCTTTGGAAATTATACTTTCTGCTTCCCCGGGATCAATAATAACAACACCGTCCTGGTCTCCTAGGATAAAATCACCGGGATTAATCGTGACTCCACCAAGATTAAGCTCAACCTGTAATTTACCCAACTTTGATTTACCAGCCACCATAGGGGTTACGTCGCTGGCAAATGCCGGGAATCCACTGTTCCTAATTCCTTTAATATCCCTGCAAAATCCATCTGTCACAATTCCATTCAATTTTTTGCCTTTCCCATCCCAACAAACGAGCTCTCCAAACATCGCACCCTGTGATCCACAGGAATCAATAACCAGGACTTCTCCTTCTCTGGATTTGTGCAGTCCCATAAGAACCGGGATAATATCTCCTTCCGAGTATATTGTGTAAGCGATTCCGGCCACCTTTACATCAGTATTGACTGGTCTGATATCGTGACTAAGTAAACGTAAATCATTGCTGACATCCGAAATCCAGGAAGTCTCTAATTTCTGAAGTCGATTGATTAGGGCAGTTGTATCCATCTAATTAATATTTGTATCAAATTGGTTTAGTTTTTATCCTTGTCATACCTGAACTTCAATACCCATGCATGTTTACATGGTCTAGCATCAGGGTTTATCAATAATTCATCAGGGACCTTTGCGGAAAGTCCCCATAGTCTTTTTCCAACATCCACCCATTCGATTGGTTTATCATATCCAAGGAGTGTAAGTTCTGAACCTTTTACAATATTGGCGTTCCTGCATATAAAAGTTTCACTTCTGGGCCAGTCGAATATGATGGCATATGCATAGGTGCTATCTTTACTCATAGTGTACCAAACCGGTTGTCCCAACTGGGTATTATCACATATCTGTTCGAAAGGGCGTGTTCCATATATTGCCTCCCCGTTGATCTTTAGCCAGTCGCCTAATTCTTTCAATAAATCAACCTGTATTTGTGGAACTTTTCCTGATCCATCAGGATTTACCATCAGGTTAAGGTTCCCTCCTTTAGCTACAATCCTCACGAACATCTGTATGAGTTCATCCGCTGATAGATAATTTTCCAATGAATCTGATTGATTGTATCCATATGATTCAGACATGGACCGGTTCTCTTCCCAGGGATGATCTATCTTATCTACAACTACGTCCGTTTCACTGGTATAAAGATCTCCATGTCTTTTTCGGGTGTCCATTCCCATCCTGTCGTTACCAACTACTTCCTTCCTCCCTTCAGCCCGATTGTAAAAATATGCGACTATATCAGCAGTTTTAAAATATGTTGAAGGCCTTTGCCACTCTCCATCAAACCATAATATGTCGGGATCATATTTATCAATAAATTCCTTCGCCTGCGGAACAATATAATCATCAATAAAATTAATAACGGGGATCTTTCCTGATAATATCCGGTTGTGTATCTCACTATTAAAATCTCCAGTTATTTCGACTGATTCTTCATCAATTTCAACGCTATCAGGGACTACCCAATACCTGATATATAGTTCATTATCCTCATCGATCATTGGATATTCATATTCTTCAACCGAAAAATAAAATCCATAATAAATACCGGCCTTTCTACACTCATCCACCAATTCTGCTGTCAGATCCCTCCCCGGCTTCATATCAACAACATCGCGATGCGTGAATTTAGAATCCCACAGGCAATAGCCATCATGATGCTTGTAAAATGGTACGAGATACTTTGCCCCGCTCAGTTTCACCATGTCGACAATTTCTTTCGCATTAAAATTCTCAGCGGTAAAAAGTGGGATAAAATCATCCCTGTGAAAATCCTCACCCCATACCCTTTTATGATAATCCCGGTTCATTCTATACATATGTGACAGATACCAATCGGGATACCTGGCCCTGTTCCATTCTTTTATTCCGTAACCGGCAATGGAATATGGACCCCAATCATAAAATATGGCTAGTTTCGCATCAAGAATCCACTCTGGCGCTTCATGCTTGTCAATCGATTCTAGGTTAGCCTGGTATTTACCTGAATTATTGACCTCATTAAGTTCATTCAAATCCTTTCTGGCTTCAGCCATCATTTCGGCAGAAAACTCCTTTTGGAGTTGTTCAATGTTGTACTTGTACCGATAGGGTTGAATTTCGGATTTTTCAGATTGGACTGATTCATGTTGACAATCAGTCAGAAAGATAACTGATCCAATAAATAAAAAGGATAAAAAAATATGTCTCATAATATTAATAGTTAATTATCCTGAAATTACAGGATCACCTCCAGAAGTTACTCCACAATCAAATTCTACAATTCTCCGATTCAAAATAACATATAGCTCCTATGGAGCTCGTTTAGTAATCATTAGCTAATCCCGAATCACTGCTTACAAATAACTAATCACTAACAACTAATCACTAACAACTAATCACTAACCACCAACTACTTATAATCCAACCAAGCGGTAGCATTACAATCCTTATCGGTCTTGAACCGGATCCATCTTGCCTGGAAACCATCCGGGAAAATGTGATCAAATGTCTCACCAGCTGATACCTTTACTTCCAGATATTCCATCCAGGGCCCATACCCTACAGGGTCCACTTCTATTATAAATTTTACATCTTCTTCAAGATCATGGTTGATTGACAGGCTCTTCTTATCGTAGAAACCAATCAGGTAAGGATCAGAAGGATCACCTGATTTCACATCTGTATTTTTCCATGGACCTCCTTTACCTCGTGGTTTACCCATCTTCCACAAGTCATCAATAGTACCGGCCCATACAGCTTCTTTTTTATCTTCAGACATAAAAATATGTGGATTCTCTTCACCTGATTCGGGATCAATCCCTGTCATGATCAGCATCCCCCTATATGAAGCATAATCATGAATCCTGAAATTATGGGATGCAATAGGGCGGATCTTGGCATATCCGTCTGCATTTTCTGCAGGCAGTTCATAAAAAGTTCCATGACAATTAAACAGATCACGTTCGGTGGCTACTTCCCGGCAAATCCGCAATTTCGTTTCATTTGTCAAACCAGTAAAGGAATCATCCCCCAGTGGCAATCTCCAGCGACGGTCCTTATCATCAATAACCAGAACCGATGATTTATCAATTGTCACAACCTTCTCAGGGATAGCAAATTTCTCATTGATAAAACTTTGTGTTTCAGGATCATTTATTAGCAATAAATTCATCTCACTGTCCAACTCATAATATCCTGATTCTATCCCATTAATTCTTGCAGATACCCCCAAAGCTCTTCTGTCGTCTCCAAGCCCATATAATAAACCACCGGTAACATCACCATCACTCACGTTCAGGAGACCTGAAAACATTTTATCAGGCGCAGCAGACCTGCCATCCCGTGCGGTATAAGTAAATTGCACGGTGATCCTGGCATTCTTATCTGAAACCACCCGTACCCACTCACCCTGTTGGTCATCAGAAAATTCCATACGAATTGAACTTCCTGCAAGTATGGTTTCTGTCAACAAAGCATCCCAATTCCCTGTACCCTGAACATCTACTTCAAAAGTCAACTCCACTGCCTGATCGTCGTGATTATTTATCCATGCAGTCCGGTTCGGCCAGCCGGTAAAGAGAAATGGTTCTGATGGAGTTCCTGCTTCCACATCCTCCTGAAGCCAGACAGCGCCGGAAGCCGTATTCGGCCCAAGTTTGTCCGGCTTTTCGACTGATGTGAACCAAATATTGGAATTCGATTGTCCGGGACCCTCAATCCCTCCCTTAGCCTTTCTTTTGTTCAGGAACTCCCGATGAGCCGAATCATCACAACCAAAAATGAGCTGATCCATCCACCTGGTAAAATCTCCAATTACTTTCAGATATGCTGACCTGGGACGTATTCCTGCTGAATTTTCACTTGTAAAATTTTCCGGGAATTTCCAGAACATACCATGCATTGTCATCAGGTAGTCAGGATTGTCTGATGTACCGATATCCCTGATCCGGGGCCATTCGGTATTCCAACCGTGGGCTCCGTCATACGTATGACTTCCTTTAGGCAGTCGGAAGAATGACCAGTTACCATTATCTCTAACTCCAAGAAGTAGTGACTTATGATCAAACCCGGTTGCCCAGATTGGATCGGTTTCAGGATTTGGATTTCCATATATTCCTCCAGGCCCGGTTACTTCACAAAACTGATTCCGACGAATCAAGGTCCAGTCTTTACCATCCCATTCTGCCAATGCTCCTGATTCAATGTCAAATTTCTTTAGCGCCTCTGGAGAAACTTCACCATTATTCGCATATACCAGCACACCCTGTCCTGAATACATCCCTTTACCATGACCACCCGGAAGCATATCATTTGTATCATGCTTAAATTCATTTCCGGGTGTTTTTTCAATAACATGTCCATCTTCGTATAAAACACTCACTTCCAGGGTTTTAACATTCACCTCATACAGTCCTTCTTCCATTGTTCCGAGGTATATTAATTCTTCAGGATTGCTCAGATGTCTGGCATTTGCCGTATGCCTCCCTATGGCAATTAAGTAAGGAATTGCTCTTACATTTGCCTTTATATCAATTGCATAAGGTCCGATAAAAAGTTGATTGCTTTCCCTGTGTATCATCCGGTTAGCCGGGGTTCCGCCAATACTCTCCTCCCTTATTATCTGTTTCAATTCAGGAGTAATCTCGTACAATTTGTCTGAGGATCCATGAGGCATATGTGGGGAATATGTAATCACCCAGAGTCGGTCAGCCCATGTAACAACAGCTCCGGTACCGCATTCACCTTCAGTGTTATAGTAGGCCAGGTGTGGATAGATCCCACTTATTTTTATTGGTGTGCTGAGTGACTTTTCTGATTCATGGCATGAACCAATAATCAATGTGAATACAATAACTGAAAATATCTTTTTCATAATGGATTCTAAAAAATGGCAAAAATGCGTCAATGTGTAATCGGAAGTGATCACAAGATATTCAATTGTGTAATTACATCAAATGGGTAAATGGATTTTTAAAGTCAGCCTAAGTTGAGACAAAGAGGTTCACAGAAAAGACACTGAGGTACGCAGAGATAAGAACTATATACAGGTGCGAGTATCTCGCTCGTGCCATAATATTATTAAAATCTATCCTTGTGCCTGATCAATGCTTTCCCCAGCACTTTTAATACAATTTCAATATCATCCGAAGTATGCTGGATGCTATATCCATGGTGACAAGGCGCACCTCCATAGTCATGAAAATAAATACCATTCTCGAAACAGTCTCGTAAAATGTCCCGGAACACCTGGTTATCGTGGTAAAATGTCTCCTCATATTTCCTGGCAGGTGTTTTCCTGCCAAGGATTATATTAAATCTGGCTCCAAAATTTGGAATGATCATGTTTAAGTCATTCTTCTCAATAACTATATTAATTCCCTCATGAAATTGCTTCTCTATTTTACGGAGTCTGGAATAAAAATCCGGGTTTGAAGCCTCTTTCATGAATGCAAGTCCGGTAAGAATTGGTACAAGGTGGGCATTGAAGGTTCCACTATGTTCTACATTCCCGACAGGTTTAAAACAATCCATCACTTCCTTTTTTCCACAAAATGCAGACAATGGCAATCCTCCCCCGATTGATTTCCCGACGGTTGTAACATCGGGGAAAACGCCCAGATCATTCTGAGCAGCCTGGAACGATTTCTTATAAGCTGATTGTATTTCGTCAAAAAACAGAATAATGTTATTCTCTACGGTCAGTTTTCTAACTAATTGCAGGTAATCTGCATCTGCACGGATTCCTCCACAATTAAAATTAACAGGTTCAAGAATCAGAAGTGCTGTTTCATTTCCATGATTGATTATCGCTTCTTCCAAAGCTTCCTTATCATTGCAGGGAACAGGAATAATTAGATCAGCAAATTGTTGAGGAATACCGGCAGACTCAATATAAGGATTATTTCTGTTTCGCGGAAATTCCGATTGTGGGGGGTGACCACCTATATATATCATTTCGTGATATCCATGAAAATGGCCTTCAACCCGGATTATTTTGTCTTTCCCGGTATATCCACGACATGCCCTGATCATGTGTAATGTTGCTTCTGATCCGGATGAACAAAACCTGACCTTGTCTGCACAAGCCACCGTATTTATTATAAATTCAGCCAATTCCTCATGATATTCAGTTTCCAATGCATTGATATAGCCTATCTCAGCGGCATTTCTTAAAGCCTCATCAATAGCAGGATGCGCATTTCCCAATAATCCTGCCCCATGCGCACAGCACATGTCTATATACTCCTGACCATCCACCCCCACTACCCTGCTACCCTTACCGTGTGAGGCGTAAAATGGAATTCCAATAGCCTTGTTAAGCCTGGTGGAAGAATTAACTCCTCCCGGCATTAACTTTTTTGCCTTCGCGTATTGATCTTGCTGTGTGTTCATAATCTGAACTTTTAAAATAATATTATTGAGATTCGATTAGCCATATTAACCGTGCAATACTGACGCCACGGTTTGGCCACTGGACACTTGAAATATACCAGTCACCATCCTCATCCTGAAAGATCTCCGGTGCATGAGCATTTAGCGTTGTAACTTCCTTATCAAAATTAAAATGATAAGGATCATCCGATTGATATACATACGTAATATGTTGGTACGCGCCATTCAGACCGGTTTCTTCTATTCTGCCGTTCCAACCACATACAAAGAGATAAAATGTTCCATCGTACGGAATAATAGACGGTGATTCAGCATCAATATTATCACGCATCTTAATAATCGAATGACTTTCACTACATTGGACGAGGTCATGAGAAGCTGCCATTTGTACTTCATATCGCCCGCATACCATTATATGAAACGAATCATTCCAAAATAACACACTGGGATCACGTCCTGATGGAGGAT
>JBHOSY010000010.1:0-46959 GCA_042584165.1 Bacteroidota bacterium
ACAATATCTATGGCGGTAAACCATTTTATCTATCCGATCTCAAGAAAAATTACAAATTGAAAAAATGGGATGAAGAAAAGTCCGTGATCAGAAGGGCGGCTCTCCATGCCTGGTCAATATCATTTGTTGATTTAAAGGGCCAGAACCTCGATTTTGAGGCACCATATCCAAAAGATTTTAGTGTCGTGGTAAATCAACTTGAAAAATATTCCTGACACAATATAATTTTAGTGCATTAATTGTTTTTAAAGGATCTTTGGTCTATTTTTGTGCCTCTTTTGGGTGAATTGTATCGAAATACAAACAACAAAACCTGGATAAAATTGGATACACAGAGTTACAAAACAAAATCGGCTAATAAGCAGACGGTCAACAAGGAATGGATCATAGTCGATGCCAATTCGAAAGTATTGGGAAGGTTTGCCAGTGGTGTTGCCCGAATAATACGGGGCAAGCACAAGCCTGATTTTACACCACATGTTGATTGCGGCGATAATGTTATCGTGATCAATGCGGATAAAGTTAAGCTTACCGGTAAGAAATGGGATGATAAGATTTACATATCTCACAGCGGATATCCCGGGGGACAAAGAAAACTGACACCAAAACAAGTGAAAGCTAAATCTTCCACTTTGATCATTGAAAAGGCTGTTAGAGGTATGTTACCGAAAAACAGGCTTGGAAGAGAGATGTTTAAAAATCTATATGTATATGAGGGTGCAGAGCATCCACATCAAGCACAGAATCCTAAAGAACTTGAAGTATAAAGGATATTAATGGAGAATATTAATTCTATTGGAAGAAGAAAGACCTCGGTTGCCAGACTCTACATGAATCCTGGAAAAGGGGCGATTACGGTAAACGGATCTGACCTGAAAGAATTCTTCCCATCTGAAATCCTTCAAACTATTATTCAACAGCCTATCAATGCTATTGAATGGGACGGAAGTCATGATATTAAGGTTAATGTTAAAGGTGGTGGTTCAAAAGGACAGGCTGAAGCAATCAGACTGGCTTTATCACGTGCACTTTGCGAACTGAATGAAGAGTTCCGTCCGATCCTGAAAAAGGAAGGTTTCCTTACCAGGGATCCTAGAATGGTTGAGAGGAAAAAGTATGGAAGAAGGAAAGCCAGGAGAAGATTCCAGTTTAGTAAACGTTAATTTTAACTAAATCAAGTAAATGGCAAATTTAAGTTACAAAGACCTGCTTGATGCTGGTGTCCATTTCGGACATTTAACGAGGAAGTGGAATCCCCACATTGCTCCATATGTTTTTATGGAAAAGAACGGGATTCATATAATAGATCTTAATAAGACGCTCGCTTGTCTCGATGAAGCATCAAATGCAATAAAATCAGTTGTACGAAGCGGTCGGAAAGTTATGTTTGTTGCCACCAAAAAGCAGGCCAAGGCTATCGTGGAAGAAGAGGCGAAAAGGCTTAAGATGCCTTTTGTGACTGAGAGATGGCTGGGTGGAATGTTAACTAACTTTTCGACAATTAGAAAGTCGTTGAAGAAAATGTCTTCAATTGACAAACTTATGAAAGAGGAATCGTATCTGAACCTCGCAAAGCGCGAAAGACTGATGATTACTCGTGAGAGAGAGAAACTTGAAAGAGTGTTGGGAGGGATCTCAGAACTAACAAGGTTACCTGCAGCAGTATTCATAGTGGATATTAAGAAAGAACATATTGCTGTTAAGGAGGCTCAGAAATTGAATATCCCAATATTTGCAATGGTGGATACAAACTCTGATCCAAACCTGTGTGATTTCCCTATCCCTGCTAATGATGATGCTTTCAAATCGATTGATATTATTGTAAGGCATTTTACTAAATCTGTTGAGGAAGGTTTGCTGGAAAGAAAGCGTGATAAGGATGAGCAAAGACTCATGGAAGAGGAAGAAGCGAAAAAGAGAGCTGATCAGCAGCCTGCTCCAGAAGAGACTAAAGAAGAAGTCGTAGATAAAAAGGAATAGTTATCAATAGAGATAGTTGATATTTATTGACAAATTGAACATTGAGTAACTCCCAGTGTTCATTTTTTTTTGTTACATCATATATAAATTAAGTAAAAATGGCAATTACTGCACAAGACGTTAATAAGCTGAGAAAAATGACCGGCGCTGGCATGATGGACTGTAAAAAGGCACTTACCGAAGCCGACGGCGATTTTGATCAGGCTATTGAAATACTTAGAAAAAAGGGACAGAAAGTCTCTGCTAAAAGGGCTGAAAAGGAAGCCACAGAAGGATCAATTTTCATCAAGACAAATGACGATAATACTGAGAGTGTTTTAGTCGCATTGAACTGTGAGACAGATTTTGTTGCGAAAAACGAAGAATTTATCGCACTTGGTCAGGCTGTAATTGATGCTGCAGCATCTGAGAAATCATCTTCAGTGGAAGATCTTCTGAAGGTTAAGTCTGGAGAACTCACAATTGGAGATAAGATCGTAGAGTTCATTGGAAAGATAGGTGAGAAGATAGAAGTTTCTGCCCTGGAAACTGTTTCCGGCGAGAAAGTGGTATCATATATTCATGCCAATAATAAGCTTGGTGTACTCGTTGAGTTGAAAAATGTGAATGGTGCAGAGGTAATTGAAGCCGGTAAAGATGTTGCAATGCAGATTGCGGCCATGAATCCAATCGCCGTTGATAAAGATGGTGTGGATCAGGACGTGATTGCAAAAGAAGTTGAAATCGGGAAAGAGCAGGCAATCGCTGAAGGCAAACCTGAAGGACTGGCTGAAAAGATCGCCCAGGGTAAATTGAATAAATTCTTCAAGGAAACTACGCTCCTGAATCAACAATTTGTGAAGGACAACTCTATGACGGTTGCCAAATACCTCGATGGTATTTACAGCGGTCTTACCGTTGCGTCATTTAAACGGATTTCTATTGGATAAATATTTCAGGCATGTCATCGATCCATTCGATGGCATGCCTAGATATTTTTTACCTTGAACCAGGTATTAAATTTATCCGGAACCTTATTATAAATTTCTACCAGCATTACTCCATATACCATCGCATACTCGATAAATATCAATAAAGATGGTTCCTGAAATCCTTCCACCGAATATCCGGCATAGGTAAAAAAGATAAAATAGCTCCATACAATAGTGAACCGAAATCGGGTGAAGATATTTAGTACCAGCATTGAGGTAATATACCAGGGATGAAGCGTGGTAGACAAACTAACGTATATCATTAATACCCATAATGCAGATGTTGCCAGATTGTTTTGTTTCGCATCTTCTTTTTTGGAATATATGATAATTCCAGTTAGTGCGACAATTGCGAGAAAGGGACCCAGTGCCTGGATGATGTTGTTATCAGTTACCCAATATCCTACCTCTCGTAATAGATAATATACGCTGGCATTAAATTCTAATTTATGGAAATAGAGTGATAGGCTACTGAAAAACCCATATATCGGATCACTTCCAACGAAAGGAATAAACTGGACTAATAAAATGGTTATGGTCAATAAACTGTATAAAAAGGTGTTTTTGATCCCGATCCTTTTAAAAAATAGAGGCAGAAATATTAAAGGAATTAGTTTTATACTTACTGCCAATCCCATAAATATGGCTGATAGTATCCATTTGGTTTTGTCAAAATAGTATAAACTTAACAACAGGAAAAAAACCATAATTGCCTCAAAATGCAGGTTCCCTGTTAATTCAAGTATTACAAGTGGATTCAGGTACCAGATCAATCCCATTGATACTGGCAATTTATACTTCTTTAATAATCTGGGAATGATCCAGAAATTACCAAACTCAGCAGTAAGTATGAATAACCTCATAATCAGAATATTCCAGAATATCCTGTTTCCCGGAATGATAATGGAGATCCAGAAGATGAACTGATTAATTGGCGGGTAACATGAATATGTATCTTTGGCCCCAAACTTCAGAAGCAATTCATTATTTATTCCGGAAGGAGTATCAGGAATGTTGAGCCAATAAGAAGGAAGTTGTGAAAATGGATTTAGCCCGGAAGCTACCAGATGGCCATCCCAGATGAACCTGAATATATCATCTGAAAGGTTGGGTACAAGAAGTAACAGGCTGAGTCGTGCCAGAATTCCAGTGTAACGACCGATCCTGTTAATATTCACATCATTAATCTTTTGGAGAAAGATCATGTACAATCCAAACAGAAGGGTGTACTGGGTAAATAGAATAAGTGTATGATGTCGGGCAGTGAAATAAGATATTGTAATAACAATCAGAATAAAAAATAAAGAAGCTGTCAAATATTTAATATTACTCCGCAGGGCTGGCATGTGTATAAAATTTGACCGGAAGTAAAGAATAAATAAAAACAGCTGCAAATCCCATAGCAAGGAGTATGTGAAAAGGGATCAACCCATAATCATGCAAGTAAATTCCGGCTCCAATTCCAAATACAAAATATATTAATAACATACCTTCCAGAATCACTTCCCAGTTAATTTTCTGTTTTATATATGAGTTAGCACTTATGGAATCTGCATTGCTCTGGATATCAAATTTTGGGGTCCTGACAAAAGGCGTCTTTATGCCCATCCATCCTTCTAGAACAGCAATGGTGTTGTGCATCGACAGACCAAGGAAAAATGCGATATAGAGGAAGAACTCTTTGATAAAATCAAATTTACTTCCGGATTTATGACTATATCTGAATGAAACCCAGTAAAATATAGCAATGCCAATAAATCCAATTATAAAAATGGATGATATATTGAAGATTACATTGAATTGTGGGTTGTCAGATTTTATAAATAACATTGGAACACTCATGAATGCGGCAAAAAAAAGAAAAGGGATGAATGAACTGTTGAGGAGATGGAATACTGCGTGCGCTTTATTAATTCCTTTCAAACTGGATCGAAGCACATTCCACAAATTCTTTCTGGCTGTTTCAGCTGCTCCCTTATTCCAGCGATATTGTTGAGATTTAATGGCACTGAGGACTACCGGGAGTTCAGCAGGTGAAACCACATCTTCAAGGTATTTAAATTTCCATCCTTTTAATTGTGCCCTGTAACTCAAATCCAAATCTTCCGATAGTGTATCAAGATGCCATCCACCTGCATCTTCTATACATGATTTTCGCCAGATACCTGCTGTTCCATTAAAATTGATACAACTTCCAGCACAACTTCTACCACTTTGTTCAACGCTGAAATGGGCATTGAGACCAAAAGCCTGCAGCCTGGTGAAGGTTGAGAAATCTTCATTGATATGCCCCCATCGTGTTTGCACCATACCGATTTGTGCATTTTTAAAAGCAGGAAGCGTAGACTTCAGAAATTTAGGATCAGGAATGAAATCTGCATCAAAAATAACGATGTATTCACCCCTGGCCTCCTGAAGTCCGAGTTGTAGAGCACCTGCTTTGAACCCGCTACGGTCATCCCGGTGTAGGTGGGTGATATTTAATCCTGATTTGCTGTATTCACTTACTTTCCTGGTTATTATTTCGACTGTTTCATCCGTAGAATCATCTAATACCTGGATTTCAATCCTGTCAGAAGGATAATCTATTGCAGTGACCGAATCGATCAATCTTTCTATAACATATTTTTCATTATATACAGGAAGTTGAACTGTAACAAATGGAAATGTTTTCAATGTTCTGACATCCTTACTATTGTTTCGGTTATTTCTGCTTTTTAAATAGTAAACAGCCAGGTTAAGTTGTCCCAGACTGAAAATGACAACCAGCAACATTGCTAACATGTAAAACCCTATAAGTATAATGTATATCATTTATACTTGAATATGGTCCATAGAATTTTGTAACCCGCCATAATGGTTCCCTTAAGTGTCCCTGAAACTTTTGATTTGCCAATACGTTTCCTGTAGCTGACTGGAACCTCAGTACATCGCAATCCCATTTTAGCAGCTTTCAACTGCATTTCCACAGTCCATCCAAACGTTTTATCCTCCATTTTCATGTTCTCGAGTGAATTCCATCTAATGGCTCTGAAAGGTCCCAGATCTGTAAATATTACACCATACATCCACTTCAGCAGTTTGGTGGAGAGCCAATTACCAAATACCTGTTGAGGAGTCATTGATCCACGCTCACGGTTACCCAGTGCACGTGAACCGATAACCATGTCAGCCTCTTCATTTATGATCGGATCAATTATTTTACCCATTTCATCAGGATAATCTGAATAATCACCATCTATAAAAACAATAATATCAGTTTCCTCATTCGAATTTAGCCGAATATGTGACATTCCTTCAAGACATGCATAGCCGTAACCTTTCTTTTGCTCGGTTATAACAGTAGCTCCGGCTTTCTCTGCGGTGTTTGCTGTTTGATCACAGGAACCATTGTTCACTACAATAACTTCTTCAATCAGGTTCTTGGGTATTTCAGAAATAACCTTGCTGATTGATCTTTCTTCATTATATGCCGGAATAATAACTCTTACCTTCTGTTGCATTTCAACAATGGAATAAGCAATCAGGGATTACTATTTTTATATTCAAGTTACTACAAGTTTGGTGGGAATTGTTATTGTAAAGATTGTTCCCTGATCTTCCTTACTTTCAAAACTGATTTTTCCATTCAATCTGCTGATTGCAAAGTTAACCATATATAATCCCAATCCTTGTCCACTTGATTCTTCATTACCGCGATAAAACATTTCGAAAACCTTATCCCCTATATTATCAGGAATGCCAGCCCCGTTGTCCTTAATTGAAAATGAGATCCTTCCCTTATCCTCCATCTGTCCACTTACCTGAATTATGGTTTTACCCCGATCAAGTCCACACTGATACTGGCAGGAGTTTTTTATTAGCTCCCTGAATATGGTTTTTAACATTATGTTATCCGATTGAACAACCAGATCCTCCGGGATATCCATATCGACCTCGATTCCCTGTGCACAAGGTTTTAGTTTACTCAATATTTCCGTAATCATTTCCCGGGGATCGATATCCTCAACAGTTAATTCCTGTCGTTTCAGTTCATGAACTAATGCTGTATTTCGGATGGTGTTATCAAGTTTGTCCACTGTTCCGTCCAGATTTTCATAAAAGACCTTCATTTCATCCTGGGGATTTTCATTTTTCAGAAGGTTAATCAATCCTTTCAGTGAAGCCACAGGACCGATCAGATCATGGGAAGACCTGTATAGGAAATTGGAAAGTTCTTCATTCGTCTCCTGTAATGCCCTGGTTTTTTCAAATACCTTTTGATCTAACAATTTATTATGTGATTTCAATTGTGTATTCTGGTTTTCAATAGTTTTCTGAGCTTCCTGAAGTTGTTCATTTTTCCTGGACAGATCATCTTTCTGTTTTTCAATCCTTTCATTTTGGTGGCTGATTTCCTCATTTTTTTCCAGAAGATCCTGTTTCAATTCCTCTTCTTTGGTTAGTTCTTTTTTTATATACCTTGCTAACACCATTCCAACATTACTGAAGATCAGAAAAGCGATCAGCATATTTGTTATCAGTTTATTGGAAGCTTCCTGCCTGAATTTACCAATAGGCATGTCTGCCTGAAGCAAAGCCACAGGATCACCTGCATTATTCATAATTGGGGCAAATGCAGATATCCATACGCCGTTTTCACTTTCATGGACACCCAGTTTACCTCCCGTATAATAAGATTCCAGCAATTCTTCGGGAAACATAATATAGGAATGCCTGTAATAGGGTATGGCACCGGAAGTGATGATATATTCAAAATGAGAACTGTCTCTTGAGGGGATCAATGTATAAATCGGGCTTTGGAGCATGTTGATGGCATGAACATCGATTAATTGCTGGTGAATCATGAAATAGTCTTTATCCTGCTCAAGATCCAGGATATCATCTTTTTTCTGATAAGTTTCAGCCAGATGGTGGTGCAGATCTCCATCAATCTGTAGTGAAGCTGTACACACAATAGATTTTAACTGTTCCAGCACTTGCTCCTGCGACTGGTTTATTGTGGAAAGATAATCATGTACAATAAAGTAGACCGAAACGATGAATACGAATACATATATCGAGATCATAATCCGGTTTTTACCACTAAATTGTTTTGTTAGTCGGGGCATTATCTTATTGTTTTATGCTTTCATTGCCAATTATGACAGGTTCTCGCATTCTGCCTGTTTTATCTCTTGATTCAAGTTTGAGTACACCCCTTGGGCAAACTGCTGAACAAATTCCACATCCGACACAGGATCCTCTCACGATATTCTGTCCACGTTGCGCATACCACCGGACGTCAATCCCCATCTCGCAATACGTGCTGCAATTTCCACAGGAAATACATTGTCCGCCATTTGTTGTAATTCGAAACCTGGATTTAAAACGCTGAACAATTCCCAGGTATGCTGCTAACGGGCACCCAAATCTGCACCATACCCTGTTCCCCATGAGTGGGTAAAATCCAGTACCGATTACCCCTGCAAACATACTGCTGATCAGGAACCCATAACTAACTTTCATACCATCTGTAGGGATACCAATTAATGTCTGGTTTCCGGAAAAATATGTATAAAGTACTCCCATAGTATTAAGTACAGCAAAAATCAGTATTGCATGTATTAATATCCTTTCAACTTTCCAGGCTTTCAATGATTTATCGGATAGTTGCCTGAAAGGATCACCCAATGTCTCAGCCAGCCCACCACAACCACACACCCATGAACAATACCATCTTTTACCAAAGAAATAGGTCATGATTGGCACAGCAACAATGATCAGCATAATCCCCCAGAACAACATAAACCAACCCAAAGTTCCACTGGTAATCAATTGATTAATACTGTAATCATAGAAGAAATCATAATCCAATGGCCATATATTCTTGAAGTCGTAACCAGGCTTATTCAATGAAGCTAATATTTCCGGGATGATGAAGGCAAAAGCCAGCTGGAAAAACATAACGGAAGATGTTCGTAAGGTTTGATAGCTGTTCCCTTTATATTTAAGTAACATTCGTATGCCCATAACCAGCACGGCAACCGTATACAAGAAGCCATACAAAAACCAGTGACTTGCTTCATTCCCATTCAGGGCTTTGCTGACCGGATCAAGAAGGATAACCCAGTTAGTTATATACTCTGGATAGAAATACAGGATGATATAAAATCCAATCATGAACGATCCTATCAAAATACCAATCCATCCTCTTGCCGTACTGGCAAAATGAAAAATACCATTATTCCTGATCCCAGCAGGAAGTCCTCCAAATTCTCCAAATATATATAACAGTGCACCGAGCACAAGTAATCCAATTGTCAGGAAAAACCAAATGTGTTGATTGTCCACAATTACACCAACAGTAGCTGATTTCGTCAAATTGAAACAAATTTGTTTTATCTCATTATTAGAAAAACCATTATCAGAGATCTGTTTATTGACATTGTCCAGATGATTGGTAAGATCCTTCATAAAAGAAAACTGAGAATTGTAAGTTTTACCGATCATTTGATCAGCTTCCTTTCTTAATAGTTCATGTTTGTTCTCCGTTCCTTGTTCCTCAAGATCATTTTCAGACAGTTTATACTGTCCAACGTTCATAATGATGAAGTGGGATAAAAAGGAAACTAGCAGTAAAACCTTACCCGTATGTCTTAGAATTTTTTGCATATGCATATTGAAAAGCTTCAATTAAAAAGAGATTGCTCCAAATTGCTTCTTACCTCTTGTTTTTAATTTTATCTCATTTCCTGGATTATTAAGATTGTAGATTTTAATGACTTCATTATGGTTAGTATTGTAGAACTCCGGGTCAAAATTGGCTTCATCCAGATTACCAAGGACATGATCGATGGATGCCTTCTGTTTTAACCATTGGTCACATACTTCATGATTAAACCTGATACCCATTAGATTTAATCCAACTATCGATTTATCTGACTTATTATAAATAATCCGGATCGACTTCTTGCCATCGGGATGTTCCCAATATATGTGTTCTTCAATATCTTTCGGTACATTGCTGACCTGTCCATACACCTGGTATTCAATGTCCAGGAACTTGGCAGAATTGAACCAGGGACCGGGAATATATTCTGTTTTATTTCCAAGCAGTGTCCGGGCCAGGGTTTCACCATGCATTCTCCCTGTGTACCACACCTGTTCGATGGAGTTTCTATCCTGTATCGTGTCACGAAATTCAGCACAATCACCTACGGCGTAGACATCCCTTATGTTTGTTTCAAAATATCTGTTAATAAGAACACCTCGTTCAGTTTCAATGTTGCTATTCTTTAAAAAATCAATATTCGGAGTTACTCCGGCAGTCAGCCCGACAAACTGACATTCAATACGTTCATCTTTATCAGTAATGATTGTACTAACCACATCATTCCCATCAGATACGATTTCTTTAAGTTCGGTTCCAAGCCTGAGATCAATCTGATGTTCCCGGATATGCTGGCTGATCATGGTTGCCTCCTCTTTAGGCAGGACGTTATCCCAGTACTGATTTTCACGAACAAGGAATGTTACCGGGATATTCCGGGAGAGCAGCATTTCAGCCATCTCTATTCCGATTAATCCACCACCAACGATCACGGCTTTCTGGATGTCCTTAGTATTCCTTTCCATGGTTTCAAGGTCCTGATAACTATACAATCCCTGAATCCCTCTGACATCCTGTCCGGGCCAACCTAACTTATTTGGTTTTGAACCTGCTGCAATAACGAGTACATCATATTTTATATCATCCTGATCTTTTAAGGATAATGTTTTCGAATTCTCATCAATACCTTCTACATAACCCCGAACAAGTTGAAGATTATTCTTTGTCCAGAACCAATCCTCATAGGGTTTGGTATGTTCATATGACATATGCCCCATGTAAATATACATGAGTGCTGTTCGCGAAAAGAAATGGTTAGTTTCTGCTGAGATAATTGTGATCGGATCCGTGGAATTCTTCCGGACATGCCTGGCACAGGTGATTCCGGAAATACCATTCCCGATGATTACGATGTTGGGCATAAGTTCGTAGATTGATCCTGAATTTTTCTTATTAGTCGTCAGTTTATTCAATCCTGACAGGTATTGACCTAATTTAGGTAAAAAATCTGTAAGAATGGATATGCTTTGTCGCAGATAAACCATTAATTTAAACCACACGATCCTCTCATGGCCATTACTAATCTTTTAGTTTCTGATAATTCTTCATATTTTTTATATCTTTTATTCCCGTATGTTTATTTTTAACCACCTTGAAAAGACAATTTTTTTTATTTCTTTTGATTTTTACCTCTTCTGTCGTTTGCTCCCAATCTGTATTACAAATGACCGATTTCGAAAATCCTCCGGTGATTGATGGAGTCATTGATAAACAGGAATGGCCGGTAAAAGATTCTGTTTCCGCACTGATTCAGCTGGAGCCGGATAATGGAAAAGAAAGTACGCGTCAGACCATCATATTTGCTGGCCAGGACAAAGAGAACATTTATTTTGCTTTCAAATGTTATATACATAATCAAAATGAAATTACGGCGAAAATCCAGAGAAGAGATATGGTCAGTGACAGCGATGATGCTGTCGCCCTGTTATTAGATACGTATAATGACAAAAGGACTTCTTTGTTATTTTTGGTTAATGCGATTGGAACACTTAGCGATACCAAGGTTGCGGATGATGGAAAGAACCTGGACTCCAACTGGGATACCGAGTGGGAGGCACGAACTTCACAAGATGATAGTGGATGGTATATAGAAATACGCATTCCATTTGAAAGTATTCATTTTGTCCCTGGCAGGAACAATTGGGGCGTTAATTTTGGCAGATTCATTCGGGCTAATCAGGAGACTGCCTGGTGGACTTCCGTGACCGAGAATTTCAGAGTATCGCAGGGAGGTCGGTTGACGAGCATTTATTCAGAAGGAAAACCAAAACACGGACTCCGTTTATTTCCATACGGGACGGTACGATATGAAGACAGTGATGAAACAGGAAATTATGACAAGTTCATTGGTGATGCAGGAATTGACTTAGTCTATGATATGGGGTCCAACCTTACGGCCAATTTGAGTTATAATCCTGATTTTGCTACGGTTGAGGGAGACAAGGAACTAATCAATCTAACTCCCTGGGAGCTGAGATTTCCAGATAAAAGACTTTTCTTCCAGGATGGAAATGAGATGTTTAAAACAAGGATCTCGACGTTTTATTCCCGCCGGATAGGAGATATTGATTTCGGAGGAAAGTTGATAGGCAAAGCCGGGAAATATCAGTTTAATGCACTTTCAGCTCTTACAAAAGAGGATATAGATGCTGAATTACCCAGGGCAATGCATAATGCAGTAAAGGTGAAAAGAGATTTCCTGAATTCATCAATTATTGGCCTGACCTATGCAGATAAGATCTGGAAGGACAATTATGTGCGTTCCCTGAGTCTTGATTATGTGTTGAATCTTGGCCGCACCTGGAAACTAACCGGGCAGTTTGTCGGTAGTGCACCAGGAGATTTCGCTTCGCATTCAGCCTGGTTTGTTCGTTTTGCCAGGGAAAATAATATCTATCATTATCATATTCGTTATTCCAGCTTTGGTAAAAATTTTCAGGAGAATGTGAATCAAACGGGTTTTATCCAGGATGATGACAGGCACGAGTTAGATTCTGATATACGATACCGATGGTGGATTAATAAAAATATAAGATATCTCCAGGTTGAAGGGAGAAATAATATATTCTGGAGTCAGGCAGGTGCATTACGAAGCTGGTATCTGACTTATAACTCAAAACTGTATATGCAAAATCGACTCAGTGCGGATATAGCCTACAATAATGAATATAAACTATTGGATAAGGAATACTATAATCATTTCTATCGATTTATCATTGGTTATAACACTGATGAGTGGGCGCATGCACAAGCAGGATTTACATCAGGTCATAATTTTGATCGTGATTTCGATTTATGGAATTTAGCAGGGAGAGTTCTGCTGTTTAAGAAATTAAGCCTGACATATGAGTTGAATGTTTTACAATATGATCCGGATCTTACAGAAAGCAGTACGCTAATTAATGTATTGGGTGCGGATTATTTTTTCACTAAGGATCTGTGGATTCGGATTTTCACCCAGAATAATAGCTCGATTGATAAATACTATTTTTATGGATTATTTGGATGGCGATTTAAGCCTCCATTTGGGGCATTGTATTTTATTATGAGCTCAGATCAGTATGTTCATTTTGATCCGGAATTTGAAGAAATCTATTCAAATATTGCCTTTCTTAAATTGACCTACCCGTTGATTATTCTGTAAGGTCCTGATTTCCAATGGAATATTAATATGTAATCCCGAGTTTTTAAATCCAGGGCTTTGAGCGAGGATCCCAGTTTATATTGGTTTGCATCCTTGCTCATCTCCTTTGCCTGATATTCTTTATTTACTACATTTACCTCAAATTCATTTTTGGTAATTCTTCACATTTTTTAAATACAATAATCATGAAACCATTAGCTCAATTTTTCTTATTCGTTGTTCTTTTTATATGGCAACTTCCAGTCGGTGCTCAGATTAACAATGACCTCATGGATCTTGCAAAGGTAAAGCAAGGAGTTAAATCCAAACGCATCAGCAGTTATGATAGGAGTGGTGGAAACAACGACCGTTTCGAGGGTATTGAGGATGGAGAAACTAAAACGCTGTTTGAAGTCAAAGGAGCCGGGATAATCAATCATATCTGGATAACAATTGCACCGCCACCCCCACATCTCAACCGAAATGATATCATATTAAGAATGTATTGGGATGGAAATGACTTCCCATCCGTGGAATCGCCAATAGGTCCATTCTTCGGACAGGGTTGGGATGAGTCGTATAATTATTCTTCCATGCCCCTGGCAGCCGGACCGGTAGATGGTAGAGGGCTTGTCAGTTATTTTGTGATGCCATTCGAAAATGGGGCTAAAATAGAAGTAGAAAATCAAACAGGCAGGAAAATCGATGCATTCTATTATTACGTGGATTATCTGGAAGTAGATAAATTACCAGAAGATTTGGGACGGTTTTGCGCCTGGTACAATCACGAATTGACTGAAGCTCTTGCGGATGGTGAAAATGAATGGGGTACACTCGGTCCACAGGGTAATAATGATTCAGGGAGGGATAATTACCTGTTCCTGGATGTGAAAGGCAAAGGACATTATGTTGGTGTGAATTATTTTGTACACAATCCATCACCCATGTGGTATGGTGAAGGAGATGATATGTTCTTTATTGACGGTGAGGCGTGGCCTTCATCATTACATGGTACCGGAACAGAGGATTACTTCAATACCTCCTGGTGTCCGAAAACTGAATTCAGTCATCCATATTATGGTTATGCCAGGTTAAACGAGGATGTGGGCTGGTTGGGCAGAACTCATGTATATCGTTTCCATATAACCGATCCGGTATATTTCAATAAATCTCTACGATTCACTATTGAACATGGACATAACAACAACCTCACCCTGGACCTTGCCTCGGTGGCCTACTGGTATCAGCAGCCTCCGCTAAATAGACTGGCTCCAATCCCTGGTAAGGAAGACAGAAAACTAAAGCCCTTTATAGGGCCTTATGAAATGCACCTGTGGCGACATGAATGGAGGAAGAATAAGGGGAATGGTTCGAAATTATGGGGAAATGAAAGGGAATAATTGAATGTGGATTGCGGATTGCGGAATGCGGATTGCAGGACGACCTTTAAGAAAATATCCAGTGGACATTTTTAGGGAGGAGCCAGATTACAGGGGCGGTTTTTGATTGCGGATTGTGGCTTGCGAAATGCTGATTGTTTGGGATATTGGGAATGTGGATTTTAGTGTACGGATTGTAATCTGTAGAATGTGATTTATTTATCAGGAACTAATCGTATATTTTTTCCTGACAATTCGGTTGTTTAAAATCTTATTCAAATCTTTTAAGCACAATATTTGATATTGTATCTCCGATAGATAATGCAGATGTAGCTGCCGGTGATGGAGCATTCAGAACATTCACGGCCACATCATTTTCAATGATCCTGAAATCATCAAGCAAGTTGCCACTCCGGTCACAGGCCTGGGCTCGAACACCTGCTCCACCTGCAACAAGATCCTGTTCAGAAATCCCCGGAATTAACTTTTGGAGCGCTTGCGCAAAAGCTTTCCTGGAATAGGAACGAACCATTTCGTCAAAACCAGTTTTCCAGTATTTGGAAGCAACTTTCAAAAATCCAGGCCATGCAAGTGTCTCTCCAAGTTCTTTAAGGTTTATATCAGTTTTTTTGTATCCTTCACGGGCCATAGCCAGAACCGCATTTGGTCCTGCTTCAATTCCTCCATTGATCATCCGGGTAAAATGAACGCCTAAAAACGGGAAGCTGGGATCAGGTACCGGATAAATCAGGTTTTTAACAAGTTCGTGTCGCTCTTTCCGGATTTTATAATATTCACCCCTGAATGGGATGATCCGCACATCAAGATGATTTTCCGTCATGGACGCTACCTTATCAGAGTACAGGCCTGCACAATTAACTACCATGTTCGTTTTGTGCGTCCCGCTACTTGTTATGACGATATTTGTATTCCTTTTTTTAATGATATCGAGAACCTTTTCACTAAACTTTATATCTCCACCTCTGAAAACCACCCTTTCGCCAATTTTCCGTGTTACTTCCTTGAAATCAATGATTCCTGTTTGCGGTACGAAAATTCCTTTGATCCCATTTACATTTGGTTCATGCTCCCTCAATTCCTCGTTTTCAATGAGTTTCAGCCCTTTTAAACCATTTTGTTTCCCTCTCTCCAATAATGTATCCAGTGCAGGAAGTTCATCCTGGGATGTAGCTACTACGATCTTACCACATATATCATATGGGATATCTTCCTGGTTACAAAAATCAAGAAGTTGTTTATATCCATTTACACAGTTTTTGGCTTTCAGGCTACCTGGTCTATAGTAAAGCCCCGAATGAATCACCCCACTGTTGTTGCCTGTCTGGTGCGCAGCCAGTTCCTGTTCTTTTTCAAGAACCAGGAGCTTTAGATCTGGTCTTTCCCGAAGGAGTTTTACAGAGGTTGCAACTCCGATAATCCCACCGCCGATCACTATAATATCGTATTCCAAAATCTGTTGTTTTAGCCGGCTAAATTTAGAAATAAACTCAATTACTTTTTAAGCCCGGGCCAATTAATTAACTTTTATGTGTCAATAAACATAAGGATTCTTGTAACCTATCTGACACTTAAGGAAGAACTTACTCGTTTAATTACATCATTTAGACTACTAACATTGGTAACATGAAATTTACTACCGCAGAAGAAGCCGTTAAAGTTATAAAATCTAATGATACTGTTTTCATACATGGTGGTGCCCAGGCCCCTCAGATTCTGATTGATGCGATGGTTAACCGCTCGGATGACCTTAGAAATGTCAGAATTGTACACATTCATCACGAAGTGGAAGCTCCATACGTTAAACCGGAGTATGAGGGCATTTTCATTCTTGAATCATTTTTTGTCGGAAAGAATGTTAGGGAAGCAACCATGGAAGGATTGGCGGATTATATCCCGGTATTTCTAAGTGAAATTCCCAGATTAATGCGTAAGGGAATTGTTGAAATTGATGTGGCATTAATGAATGTCTCTCCTCCTGACAAACATGGATACGTATCATTGGGTAGTTCTATTGATGTTGCGCTTGCTGCGGTTCAAGGAGCTAAACATGTGATTGCCCAGGTGAATTCACATGTTCCCAGGACCCTGGGAGATGGCTGTTTACATGTAAGCAGCTTTGATACTTTTGTCGAGCAGCATATTCCCATAATCGAAGTTCCGATGCATGAACCTACGATCGTTGAACAACAAATCGGGAACTATATAGCAACGTTAGTAGAAGATGGAGCCGCTTTACAAATGGGAATTGGAGGCATACCCAATGCTGTCTTGGCTAAACTTGGTAATCATAAAAACCTGGGAATTCACACGGAGATGTTTTCGGACGGTGTAATCCCGCTTGTTGAAAAAGGTGTAATTACAAATACTGAAAAAAAGATTATCCCGGGACATATTGTAGCATCATTTGTGATGGGCTCTAAAAAGGTTTATGATTTTATTGATGATCATCCAAGGGTAGCCATGATGGATTGCTCTTTTATCAATGATGTACGGGTAATTAGAAGGAATCCCAAAGCTACGGCAATCAATTCAGCTTTAGAAATAGATTTAACAGGCCAGGTTTGTGCAGATTCAATTGGTACAAAACATTTTTCAGGAGTAGGAGGACAAATGGATTTTATGAGAGGTGCTTCATATTCAGAAGGCGGGAAGCCTATCATCGCCATAGCCTCACAGACAGGGAAAGGTGTATCAAAGATCGTCCCTACCTTGAAGGAAGGAGCAGGTGTAGTCAGCACCCGTGCAAATGTTCATTATGTGATCACAGAATATGGGATTGCATACCTGTATGGTCAATCCATGAAAGAAAGGGCCAGAAGACTGATCCAGATCGCCCATCCTGATCACAGGGAATCACTGGAGAAAGCTGCTTTTGAGAGGTGGGGAGGGCATTGGAGTTTGTGATGTGACAGTTGAGTGTTAAAGGTTCAGGGTTCAAAGTTCAAGGTTAGAATATGGTTAAAGGTATTTATTAGGAGTGCAGCAACGAATAAATGTCATCTACTTCCCCCTCAATGTCAACCGCAGTGAAATGGAGGGCCTGCCTACCATCCACCCGGCCAGCATTCGGACGGGGCAGGCGTTGCGCTCAAAATGACAGATCTTGCCTTGATTTCCAGGTGGAGCATGGAAATTGAGGCTCTATTGTCATCCCGAAGTGAGGAGGGATCTGCCGATGTATAATATTAATCCTTGACTTATTTTTCTTTTCAATCCATAACATCCGGCTACATGAATACTAAAAAAATACAGAATTGGGGTTAATTTTTGAATTATTGCTGATTTTTGCACTTTATTATGTATTTGATTTAAATATTATCTCAACCAGTTAAGAATAATAAATTGATATTCAAAAAATAAAAAGATATACAGAAGTAATGAGTTGGAGAAAAATAGTTTTTATTGTTGTGGCACTTATTTTATTATTAGGTGGTTCAGCAGCACTTTCATTATTATTTGTATCCATGAAACCGGAACCACGACGAAGGCTTGGAATGGATATGAAGAGGTTCGTTAAAACAGAAACTGTAAAGTATTCAGAAATAACCTCTCCTCTCTCTGCCGAGGGAAGAGTCGTTTCGGGCAATGAAGTCAGGTTGGTTTCTGAAGCTTCTGGAAAAATTGAACCTGGCGCCGTTCTATTGCGAAAAGGAACCTCATTTGAAAAAGGGCAGCTCCTGGCCGAAATATACAAAGATGAAGTCGAGCTGGCATTAAAAGCAAGAAAAAGCAGATTTCTGACTACGATGACATCATTTTTACCGGATATGAAAGTGGATTTTCCCGAACGTATTAATGAATTCGAGAAGTTTTTCAGGAGGATTGATATGGAAAAAGATCTGCCAGAAATACCAGCATTTAAAAACGAGAAACTGAAAATATTTTTAGCGAGCCGAAATGTATTTAGTGAATACTACGGAATCAAACAAGATGAAAAACGTTTGAAGCGTCATTCATTATATGCCCCGTTTGATGGAACTTACACGGAAGTTATTTCTGAAGTTGGCAGTTATGTTAATACTGGCGGACAAATTGCCAGAATGATTCGCACGGACAATATAGAGGTCGAGGTTCCTGTTAAAAATATTCAAAGTAAGTGGATTAATATTGGAGATTCAGTCCATGTAATTTCGGAAGATGAACATTCAGTTAAACCGGGTACTGTGATTCGGAAATCGGATTTTATTGATGCCAGAACCCAGTCACGAAGCATTTTTATTCAGGTCCAGAGTTCGGCGGATGATGAACTATTAACAGGAGAATACGAGGTAGTTGAATTCCCCGGTCAAAAGATTGATTCTGCAATGGAAATTCCAAGGAAAGCAGTATTTAACTCGAATGACGTATTTACTGTTGTGGACGGGAAACTGAAAAAATATTCAATAAATGTGCTTAAATGGAATGAAACTACCCTGATATTCAATGGTATTGAAGAAGGTCTAAAAATTGTTGTTGAACCACTCATAAATGTGAAAGAGAATACACCGGTAGGAATTTTGGGTGAAGAACAACCGGAAACAGGCCGTCCGGGAAAAGGTGACAAAAAATTAAAACCGGAGGGGAAGCCTAAGTCAAATGGAGAATCTGAATCATGAGGAAGTTAGTTGAAGTTTTTGTAAGATTTCCATTTTACGCCAATCTCGTTATTGTATTTCTGATTATCGTCGGGGGGATAAGCCTTTATTCCATGAAAAAATCTTTCTTCCCTGAACGGGAATCACATATTTTACGTGTGAGAGTTTTTTATCCCGGTGCATCACCTGTTGAGATGGAAGAGGGCATAACCTCTCGAATTGAGGAGGCAGTCAGGGCAATTCCCGGTATTTATGAGATCAACTCTATTTCATCTGAAAATAGCACAAGTGTTACCATCGAAATTGAGCCTAATTATGATATCGATGAAGCGCTTATTGAAGTAAAAAATGCTGTTGATGGAATTTCAGCATTACCTACTGCAGCCGAACGACCCATTGTTTCAAAAACTCGTACCACATCACCGGGAGCTCGTCTGCTGATAACAGGTGATGTTAGTTTGATGACGCTTAAAAACTATGCTCAACAGGTTGAAGAAGAGTTTTTGGCATCAGGATTCATAAGCCAGGTTTCAATCACAGGATATCCAGCCCTTGAAATTTCAGTAGAAGCAGAAGAAGAAGACTTACTCAGGTATGGTTTTACCTTTGATGATTTGCAAAACGCTATTTCATCAAACAATAGAGATGTATCCGGTGGACAAATTCGCTCAAAGGAAGAGGAATTACTGATCAGGCTACGTTCAAGGAGTGCCGACCCGAATAAAATCGGGAATATTATTTTACGTGCCAATGCCGATGGAAGCGTAATCAGAATCAGGGATATTGCCACAGTCAAAATGAAATTCTCAGATGTTCCGAATAAAGCTCTTGAAAATGGCAATCCACTGGTCAGTATCAGAGTGAACAAGCTGATCACAGAAGATCTGGATGAGATTGATAAATACATTAAACAATATGTTGCTGATTTCAATGAAAAAAACTATGGCGTTGAATTAATTTATTCCCGTTCTTATCTTGATATCCTCGGAAAACGGTTGAATTTGCTTTACAGAAATGGGGGACAGGGTCTATTCCTGGTCATTCTCATTCTGGGCATTATGTTAAGCACCCGGCTTTCCTTATGGGTAGCCTGGGGAATTCCCGCGTCCTTCCTCGGAATGTTCATCATTGTAAATCTAATGGGAGTTACCCTTAACATGATGTCACTTTTCGGGATGATTCTGGTAATTGGGATATTGGTTGATGATGGAATTGTAATTGGCGAAAATATTTTCCAACATTTTGAACGGGGAAAGAGTCCCATGCAGGCTGCTGTCGACGGAACAGTGGAAGTTATACCGGCAGTTGTGACTTCAGTTAGCACTACCATTATTGCATTTTCTCCACTTATTTTCATTACCGGGCGAATGGAGATGATGTATGAAATGGCCCTTATAGTAATCTTTAGTTTAGCGGTATCCCTTGGGGAGGCATTTTATGTTCTACCTGCTCACCTTGGCAATGAACGCGTTCTGAATCCAAACATTTTAAGAAGAAAAGCAAAAGGAATCAGGAAATACACAGAAGGCTTTTTTACATGGTTGCGTGATTATGTTTATGACAGGGTAATCAAACTGGTAATCGAATGGAGGTACATTGTAATTGGCATCCCGGTTGCAATGATTGTTATTACCCTTGGCTTGATTGGTGGTCAGATTATTAAGACTACTTTTTTCCCACGAATGGAGTTCGATTCTTTCAATATAAATGTTGCCTTTACACCAGGTTCGGGCGAAAAGCAAACCATGGAATTTCTTGAACGTTTCGACAGTATTGTCTGGGTTGTAAATGAAGAGATGATGGTAGAATATAATGATACTGTTCCGATTATTGAAAACAGTATTATTATTCTTGGTTCCGGATTCGATAGGGAAGAGAGCGGTGCCCATACTGGAAATGTTGATGTTTCACCACGAGATTCAGAAGAAACTGGGATTAGCTCTTATGAAATTATTCAAAAGATCCGTGAAAAAATCGGGCCGATATCTGAAGCTAAGAAATATACCATTGGTGCAAGAAGCCGTTTCGGGAATCCGGTTTCAATTGGTCTGCTTTCCCGAAATATCCAGGAACTGGAATTAGGGCGGGATTTTTTAATGGCAAAATTGGAAGAATATCCACAATTGAAAGATGTTGTAAATACCAATGCTCTGGGTAAACAGGAAATTCTGTTGGAACTGAAACCGCAGGCCTATATGATGGGCTTAAACGAAAGGTTCATTGCTAATCAGGTGCGTCAGGCATTTTATGGTGGACAGGCACAGCGGTTACAGGTTGGCCGTGATGAGTTGCGGATTTGGGTTCGTTATCCTGCTGAAGGCCGGGAGCGTCTGGGACAGTTGGAAAAAATGAAAATTGTGACTGGCCAGGGAGAATATCCTTTAACCGAGTTGGTAGATTACAAGATGAAACGTGGGCCGGTAAATATTAACCGGTTTAATGGAAAGCGTGAAATCAGAATAAATGCTGAATTGGTTGATCCCGATGCTTCGGTAACTGAAATTCTCGATCTGGTAAAAGTCGAGGTAATTCCGGAACTGAAAATGCTCTATCCGAATATTACAATTGAATACCAGGGACAACAGAAGGAGAGCCAAAGAAATATGGCGGACCTGATGTTTCTGTTCCCACTGGCATTCCTGGCAATAATTTTTACCCTGATGATAAACTTTAAATCGTTTGAACAACCGGCAATTATTTTGATAATGATTCCAATTTCAATTCTGGGCGCCGTCTGGGGGCATGGTATTCATGGTAAACCACTTTCAATTTTGAGCTTATGGGGAATTGTTGCACTCACCGGTGTAATTGTAAACGATGCTGTGGTCTTCCTCGCCAAATACAACCTGCTGATAGTTGAAGGTAAAAAGGTAAAGGTAGCAGTTGTGGAAGCCGGTAAATCGAGGTTGCGAGCGATCATACTTACTTCTTTAACCACCGCATTTGGTTTGTACCCACTAATCCTGGAAAAAAGTTTCCAGGCACAATTCCTTATACCAATGGCAATCTCGCTGGTATACGGTGTGGTATTTGGAACTATGTTTATTCTGCTTTTCTTCCCGGCATTGATCATGGTGTTGAATGATATGAGAAGACTAATAAGGGAATCTTGGCATGGTAGAAAGATTGAACCCGAACACGTTGAAATTGCATGGATAAATGCGCAGCGTAAAATTGATTATAAAGAAAAAAGCGCTAATGACCGTTTAAAAGAGGAAAATGGGTCTGATAGGTAGAATATCCAAGCTTTTATATTTAAAAAGGGATGAAAATAAAATGAGGACACTGAAAATATTTTTTATTATTCTTTTTTCGGGTTTGTCCGGGCAGGCACAGCAATCCCTTTCATTATCTAATGCTATTACGAAAGCGTTGGAAAATAACTATGACATCATTATAACCAAAGGCAACCAGCAAATTGCTGAAACTTTGAATACCTGGGGACAGGCCGGTCGGTATCCGTATATTAACCTTTCATTTGGCGATGATAATTCCTATAGGATTTCAAAGGAAGATAGTCTAATTACCAACAGAATTTCGGGAGGTGTATCAATGAATTGGACGATTTTCGATGGATTTTCAGTTAGGATCAGTAAAACCCGGTTGGAGGAGCTGGAACAACTTTCGAGAAATAACACTGCCATAATGGTTGAGGGTACCATACAATCGGTAATCCTGGCATATTACGACATATTGCTTCAGAGAGAGAAGCTGTCAACTTTCCAGGAGGTGCTTTTGCTTTCGGAAGACCGGTTTGATAGGGCCAAACAGAGACGGGAGTACGGTTCTGCCGTTACATATGATGTTTTACAGGCCCAAAATGCATATCTGGCCGATCGTGCTAGTTATTTGTTACAGGAGGTGGCGTATAAAAATTCAAAACGAAATCTTTCGTATCTAATGGCAGAAAAAGATGCGATTGAATATGAATTAACCGATAATTTTGAAGCTATTCAGGTTGATTATACAATTGCTGGTCTGGAAGCTCAAATGATTGAAAATAACAAGATCCTGCTAAATCAGTATATAAATCAACGTTTGTTGGAAAATGCAATAGCTGCTGCAAAAAGTTATTACTCTCCGGCGCTAAATTTTAATGGTGGTGTTACAGGAAGCAGTACACAGGCCAGACATCCTGAAGTGAATAACGATTGGACAAATTCTGCCAATTTTTATGGAAATTTTACTTTAAGCTGGAATCTTTTCAGTGGGGGTAACCGAAGACGTGCAACACATATTGCAAAGATTGATGAAGGGCTTGGAAAGGTGGAATTGGAACAGATGCACTTCGAATTAAGAAATCAACTCGCAAATCTATACGAGTTTTATCAGGTACGAAAAGAGTTGTTGACCGTTGCCAGGGAAAATCTGGAAGCCGCGAAATTGAACATGCAAATTTCGAAGGAAAAATTCGAATCCGGTGCAATTAATTCTTTCAATTTCCGGGATGTGCAGAATATCTACCTGCAAGCTGCCCTCGGTGAATTACAGGCGATATATTCCTTTATCGATGCACACACCTCGCTACTTCGTTTAACCGGGGTTATAATTCAGGAGTATGAGTAGTGCCATCTTCCAATTCTGATTTTATTGTTTCTGATTTCAGAGTTTCACTGTTCCTCTTCTCAAAGTTTCAACAATACCCCATTTCCCCTTCTCCCCATCATCTCATCAACAGTTTCTACGTTTCAATGTTTCCGATTTCAAAGTTTTAACTATTCCTCATCTTCAAAATCAAGAGAAATAGAATTTACACAGTACCTCAATCCTGTTGGCTTAGGCCCGTCCGGGAAAACATGACCCAGATGGCCGCCACATTTTGAACAGACTATCTCAATCCTGGTCATACCTGAAGATCGATCCTCTTTTTCAGTTATGCTTTCCTTATTTACGGGTTTGTAAAAACTGGGCCAACCGGATCCTGATTTATATTTAGTTTCAGAGCTGAAAAGTGGATTTCCACAAGCTTTACAGTTATAAGTTCCATCCTCAAAATGTAAATAATACTCCCCGGTAAATGCGTATTCAGTTCCGCATTCTCTTAATACTTTAAACTCCTCTGGAGAGAGAGAATTTTTCCATTCGTCTTCGGATTTGTCAATATCATATTTCATGATTACAGGTTTTTCTGTATTGCTGACTTCCTTGTCCTGGGAATTACAGGCGGTGATAGCAAATCCAGTTAATGATATTATTGCTAACAGTTTGTACATGCTTTTTATTAAGAATACAAAATTCAGCTCAAATTGTTTTAGAAATTTTAATTTTACATAGGTTTCATCCAGTAAATCCGTGTTCTTTTCTTACCATGGTCCCTGGCATGCTTATAGGGCTTAAAATGGCATTTTCGTTTGATGGTTTTTATTGGATATCCCGTCTTTGGATGACATGCAAATGTTGTAAGCATTATCACGGAAAGTACAGCGATGATAAATATTCTTATTTTTTTTATGGTGTGCTTAAAGGTTGGCAATTTATTTTATGACAATAATCTGTAAAAGTAGTTATTTTTAATGCATCGTGAAATCAGACAAGGATTTTTTGGATAAATCATATCACCGGGAGAATGGATTTCTTCATAGATGCAGATCTATATTTTATGGTATCATACCAATGCCTGTAATAGTCATTATGGTTTTCTGTCTGGTACAACATCCGATTGTTTCTCATGCCCAATCTCCTATCGATAGTCTCCTTAATATTGTTGATACCAGCCAGGGGATTGAAAAGATTAATATATATAATCAGCTTTCCTATGAATACTCTTTCACCTCAATAAAAGATGCAAAGAATTATGCTGAACTTGCCAAAGATCTTGCTGATTCACTTCGATATAAACCGGGAAAAGCAAGATCCCTGCAACAATTGGGCTTAATCGCCTATCTGGAGGGGGATTTTCTAAATGCTGAAAATCTTTGTGTTAATGCCCTTGATATTGCTCTTGAGATAAATGATCTGAGAACTACCAGTGAATGCTATAAAACGCTTGGCATCATATATGAGGAATCTAATGCCCTGAATAAAAGTCTTGAGAATTATGAAAAGGCACATGAGATTGAACTGACAATTGGTAATTCTGTAAATATCGCCCAATCGAGTATAAATCTTGGAATGATATGCAGGAAGCAATATGAATGGTCCAAGGCTGAACAACACATTTCAAAGGCGTGGGAGATCTATAGTAACCTGGAAGATATTCAGGGTATGGCCAATGCCATTGCGGAATCCGGAAAACTTTATCTGGAAATGAATAACCTGGATACTACAAGGACCTTATTGTTCCAGGCCGATAGCATAACAAAACGCGCATTCAACGACTATTTAACATTGAAGGTGAATAAATACTTCATTGAGTATTATCGAAAAGCCGGAATTCCTGATTCTGCAGTTTATTTTGGAATTAAAGCACTGGATATCACCAAAGCTGTAAAAGATCCTATCGAAGCTCAGAGTGTATTGCTTAACCTTTCAGAAGATTATGCAGCCTCAGGAAATTATGAAGAGGCCCGGAAATATCACCAACAATACAGTTTATTGAGGGATAGTCTTTTCAATGATGAAGACTCACCGGCAGTAATGGATTCCAGTAGATTTATTGCAGATCAGGCTTCCCTGGATGAGAAATCTTCAGATCATAAGATTGATATCTGGTCAGAGTATTATATATGGATATTAATCATATCAGGTGGATTGTTAGTTGGCATAATCTTGATTTTCCTGTATAAACGGTATAGTGATAAAAGTTCAGATATAAAGATCATTGAAGAACAAAAAGGGCAACTGCTGGAATTAAGTAACCAACTTGAGAAAAAAGAAGAAGCCATTAAACAGCTGATGGATAAGAATCAAAGACTGAGAAATCAAAATCAGACACTTAGAGTACTTTTCAGTGAAGATGAGTACAAACCTGAGCGAATTGAATCCAGAATACATGAATTAACCAGGATCATAGCTGAGAACCTTGATGCCGATCGGGCAGGATTATGGAAATTCGTTGAGAATTATAATAAAATGGAAGCGCTTGATCAATACATAAAGGTTAAAGATCAGCACACTTCTGGAGAAATAATTGACACCTCAAGATATCCACTTTATTTTGAGGCACTGAAAAATTCAGTAAGTATCCAGGCATTTAACGTTGCTGAAGATTCAAGAACTGCAGAGTTTAACCAGGATAGAAATCTACGGTTTGAAATCAAATCACGATTGGATGTCCCAATCATTTTCCGTGGTAACCTTACCGGTGTGATCTGGACGGAGTATACCAGCGATTATCGTGAGTTTCAAGCAGAAGATGAAGGTTTTTTAATTTCCACAGCATCTATGGCAGGAGAACTGTTGGTTAAACAGAAACGCTCGGATCACAGGCATGCACCAGAAGATGAAGTACAGACAACTCAAACAGAACAGGAGGGAGGTCATTACACAAGGTTGAAAGGGATAATGGCTTCGCTGAATACGGCAGTTTTTGTACTTGATTCAAATCTGAATATCGTACTTTTTAATCCAGGAGCGGAAGACCGGTTTGGATACAGCTCAAATGAGATGTTGACGAAAAATGTATCTGTAATTCTCGATGGAGGCAATAACAATCCATTCAATATTGAACTGGAAGAGTATTTGTCCAGCGATAAAAAGTATCTCAAAGATCATCAACCAATAGAATTTATTAATTCTGAAGGAACTACTTTCAAGACAATCAGCGGAATCTCAATGGTTAATATTGGAGAGGAGGATTATATTACATGCATATTGTTGAAAGATGATATTGATGATTTCTCAGATATCCAGTCATCTGGCAATGTTTATGATTATTTCATTTTAGATCATGATGAATTGATCAGGGAACCTCTGAACAATGTCCTGAATGAAGCGGTTGACAAGCTAAATTCCGAAATAAGCGATGATGTTATCCTTCATTATACGGACAATCAATTACCTGCAACGAATATTTACCGAAACAAACTTATGGACGCCATTAAAATGGTGTTTAAAAATGCTTTAAACTCTATCGGAGAAAATGGTGATATATACATTCAATCTGAAATTAATGATGATCAAATCCACATTTCCATTGCGGATACTGGGGAAGGTCTATCTAATGAAAAGAGGAAAAAATCATTTGATCCGTTCGTAATGTATGTCGATACAGCGCAACTGCGCGGGATGGGATTAGTAAGGTGGATCATCGAATTACATGGTGGTAAAGTGAAAATTAACTCCAGGCTGGGTAAAGGAACCGAGGTTATTATGATTATTCCTGTAGTTGGGTCCTGATATTATGAATCACCCTTATTCACTGGCAATTTGATGATAAAGGTGGTCCCTTTTCCCAATTCGCTTTTTACCCGAATTGATCCATTATGATCTTTAACTATGCCATAACTGATTGATAATCCAAGTCCAGTGCCCTCTCCGACTGTTTTTGTTGTATAAAATGGTTCAAAAATCTTCGATACGTTTTCTTTTGATATTCCTATACCATTGTCTTCAATCTCTATATACACATCACTGGTTTTTTTATATGTTCTGATAGTAATGATCCCATTTTCAGAAATGGCTTGAATAGCATTAGTTACAATATTCATGAAAACCTGGTTGAGTTTACCCGGATAACACAGAATATCGGGGATCTCTCCAAATTCCTTTACAACCTCAACACGGTGCCTAATCTCATTTCTGAGAATTAACAGGGTGGAGTCCAAACCCTGATTCAAATTTGCATATTTGAGTTCTTCCTCATCAACCCGACTGAAATTACGCAATCCTTTTACGATTTCAGTAGTTCTGTTTGCACCTTCCTGGATCCCACTAATCAGATTTTTGATTTCTGTGACCAGGAATTGGTAATCCAATTCCTCTTTTAACTTATCTACATTCAAGAACTTATCTTTAAGTCCACCTTCCTCAACAATGTTCTCATAGGTTCTAATTACTTCCAATAAGTCTTCCACATCTCGTTGAAGTGGAGAGATGTTTCCACTGACAAAGTTGATTGGATTATTAATTTCGTGAGCCACTCCTGCAGTTAACTGACCCAGGGAAGCCATCTTTTCAGCCTGAATTAATTGCGATTGCGTTGATTTCAGATTCTCCAGTGCTTTTTCAAGCTCGTCTTTTTGTTTCATCACCTCCTCAGTTCTTTCCCGAACCTTGTTTTCAAGGATTCGTCTGTTCTGTTCAAGTTTTCTGGTCCTTATATTTACATACCCCATTATCATTCCGATACTGAGGAGAACTGATAGAAAATAGAAAATAAATGTCCTGTAAAATGGAGCCCTGATATGTATTGTTAAGGCAACACCTTCCTCATTCCAGATACCCTGATCATTGGAAGCCTTCACCCTGAACACATAATCTCCAGGGGGTACTTCAGTATAAGTAGCAATGCGACGATTCTTAACATAACGCCAATCTTCATCAAGTCCTTCCAGGATATATGCATACTCATTGTTTTGGCTATTCAGGTAATTCAGGGAAGCAAACTGGAAATCCAGATTGTTCTGGTGGGGTCCCAGTGTAATATTTTCAGTCTCTGAAATATCTTGACGAAGTGGAGAACTGCCATCGGATCTTACCGGAACTGATTTATATGAAATCAGAAAATCAGTAATTACAACATCAGGAATATTTCTATTTCCTCTGGTATTATCTAATTTAAAAAATGTTAACCCATCACTGCATCCAAAATATATGTAATTGTTCAGTCCTTGGTAGTAGGCTCCAAGATTGTGTGCATCACATGTAAGGCCATTTTTTGAATTGTAAGTGATAATACTGAAATTCTGAGATTTTTTTTGAGGTACTAATTTGCAAAGTCCATTATTTGTGCTTATCCAGACGTTTGAATCAACATCCTCAATAATGCCATAAATATAATTGTCAGCAAGACCGTCTTCCATACTGAGGTTATTGAATTCTTGTCTGTCTTGCGAAAGGATACTTAGACCTCCGCCATCTGTACCTATCCAAAGTTGATCCCTGAAATCTTCGGATATACACTGAACCGTGTTCCCTGATAGAGAGTTGTCGTCATCAGGATCATTTACATATCGGATAAATACTGAATCCTCATCCACTATTTCCAACCTGTTCAATCCATCAAATGTACCAACCCAGATAATCCCTTCATGATCCTCATATATTGCCTGAACAGAATTATTACTGAGTGAATTTTCATCTTCAATATCATTCTGATATGGACCGATTACTGTTCCACTATGCTCAATAATACGTAGACCGGCATCAGATCCAATCCATAAATTCTGATTTTTATCCTCGTACAAACAGTATATATCATCACCAAGATTCTGAAAGTTCTGATTATTCATAAAGTTCCTGAATCCTTCAATGCCATCATCAACGGCAAATTGGTTAATGCCATAACCGGCAGTCCCTATCCAGACAGAACCATCCTGGCGTGTAATCAGGGAATAAATGTTATTTCCACTCAGGCTGTATGGATCCTGTGGATCGGATTTGAATAGCATAAATGCATTTGTTGAAGGATCATAACGGTTTAATCCCAGGTCAGTGCCAAACCAGAAATTACCTTCTAAATCTTGTGTGATTGCAAAAATATCATCACTGATGAGGGTATTATCTATATCGGGATCACGCTGTATGGAGCTGAATCTGATTTGATATGGATCGTATAAATTCAAACCACTTCCATAAGTACCTGACCATAGATTCCCATCTTTATCAACCAACAAAGAAAATACGAAATCATTGCTAAGGCTCTTAGGATCATCGGGGGAATAGGCAAATGTCGTAACTTCTGATTCGGGAGTTATTTGAATCAAGCCACCCCCAAATGTGGCAACCCAGAGGTTGTAATTATTATCTTCGACGAGATCAAGGATTTCATTGCCCCCAAAATTTTTTTCTTCAAGAATAGTCGATAAGTATGTCCTGAATATTCCATTTTCTTCATCATATTCATACAATCCATTATTCGTCCCTGCTAATAACCCCCATGTACCACTTGCAAAAATTTTATTTATCTCTTCATCAAAAACACCATCTTTCGAACTGGATAAGAATTTTATCTTGTGTAGCGTTTTTCGATCAGGAGATATTCTGGCAATACCACTGAATCCACCAATCCAAATATTTCCCTGCTTGTCTTCGAATAAACTATTAATCACCTGATTATGTAAAACGCTCAATGTATCCTCAAAAAATTCCGGTCTCGTAAGATGACCCGAAGTATCATCGTAATAAAATAATCCGTCTATTGATCCGACCCAGAGCGTGTTATTATGATCCTTCAACAAACATTTAACTGAAAACACCATTTGACTATCTGGAAGCGCTAATGTGGGGATATGATGGAAGATTTTAAGATCCCGGTCATATTCACAAATACCGCCGTTTTCCGTAGCTATCCAAAGATGTTTATCATCCTTTCGAATAATATGATTAACATAATTTCCAGAGATAGTCGATTCGTCTCCTTCAATAGTTTTATAAACTGAAAACTCATATCCATCATACCTGTTTAATCCATCCTGTGATCCAAGCCACAGAAATCCTCGATCATCCTGATAAATACAGTTAACAACAGTATGAGATAATCCCTGGTCTTCAGAAAATCTAAGGAACTTACCACTTTGTCCAAGGCAAATTCCCGTGTTCAGGATAAACAAAAGTGATATTAGTGAAATAAACAGGACTTTATATCGACAGTAATCCATTAGCATTATAATTTATCCAACAACAAAACCCAACTTCAGAAGTTCCGGGCTTATTATAAGTCCATGACTCTCCAATTCATATTGGTTCACCTCAAATTTTAGAATATCATTCTCCATGATCATAAAATTAATTCCTGCTCCCTTGGAAGCTAAACCATCCCTTTCAGCAACAATTAACACTGATTTCCCATTCATCAACAATGCAATTTGCCGGATTTCCCTGCTTTTTGATGAAGCAACATATAACATATGATAATTTTCTTCAAGTTCATCAATTGTGTTTATTTGTTTGACAACTATTTCCTGGTTATTCCCGGCCGTTTTTATGGAAGCCATAATTTTCATTTCTTCATAAATTGGAGAATTACCATATACACCAATGACAAATTGATCCTTGGATTTGTTTTCCGGCCAGGTAATAAACTTAGAGAATTTATACATGTAAAGAGATTGGACACGATAATTCACACCCTGTCCACTTACAGAAGAGCAAAACCCACCCATCATGATAGTAAATATCACAAATAATCTAAGAGATGATATCGTGAATAATACTTTACGCACGGTTAATTCCCGGTGTCTTTCTTTTCCTTCTTCTTAAAATTCAAGGAGTATGCCAGTTTGAAATAGATTTCTCTTGAAGGACCCGGAACTGGAGGCTTTATTCCAAAATATGGCTGATGAAATTCATAATGTGTATTCATCAGGTTGTATACACCACCTCCAAATTCCAAACCTTCCGTGAAGAGATCTCTATATCTTACAAAGAAGTTTATCAGCGTCTGTGTATTTGTTTTTTTCAACTGTCCGAATACATTGTATTCCCTGGGTAGTATCAAATTACCCCCATCATCATACACATCATCCCCAAGAAGCACGTCATAATAGTACCTTGGGCCGAATAAAGTAGCCGTCAAGGTACCTGTGATATTTTTATTGAAGTAATAACAGAAACTGAAATTAGCTTTGTGTCTGGGGAATGCCAGTAATTGTTTAGGATCCACAAGATCTCTATTACTTGCATTCCAATCAAACAGACGGACCTCATAGATATGAACACGAGGCCGGTTCCTGATGGAATAGTAAGAGTAGTTTATATCCAGGTACCCCCAATCCTCACGGAATCTAAATTCAAATTCTGCACCAATTGTTGAAGACCGTTTGAAATTCTGGTAATAGTTCAACCAGACATCGGCTGGCGGATTTGCATATATGTTGTAAACAATTGGATTTCTTGCTGAAATTGAGAAAAAGTTACCCTGGATATGCATATTACGGTTTAATTTGTAACCCATTTCATATTCCAGCATCAGGATTCTCTCCGGCAGGATGCTCCCTTTCATCACGGATGTTGAATCAAGGCTGAACCCTCCGAACGAATTGGCCACATTTCCTATTGTAGGAGCTCGGAAGGCATCGTTTAAAAGAAATTTCATGTGTAACTTTTCAAACTTCCTTGTTAAACCCAATCTTGGAACGAAGGATGCCCTGTATGCAGAATTCCTTTCAACCCTGCCGCCGACAAGAAGGTTGAAATCCGGCAGTTTGATATATTGCTGCCAGAAAAATGCAACGTTAGTATATGACACATCTTTCGGACCCACATGAAATAGTCCCTCCGTCGAAGCTTTGGCGAAATCCCGGTAGATGTCAAACCCGGCAAGGAAATTTATACGGTGGCTTGCATAGAAATTGGCAAAAAGATTCAATCGGGTTCGGTATTGATAATTCTTAGCAGCCTCAGGCTCCGGGATCCGGAATCCGGATCGTTCTATCGTCGGATATTGATGATTGGTTTGCAATCTCGCTTTCAGATTGAATCGCTCGCTAATGTCAAATAAATAGGAAAACTCATTATAACTGGCCTTGATGGCTTGTTTGATAAATCGATCATTATTAGCATCGATAGAATCGATATTTGTTACTTCATATAAATCATTGATAGATGTGAACTTGAAATTTCCCCATTGAAATTTGAGGGTATTAAAAGAAGGAGAAAGTGTACTGTTTCCGGTTAGTGAAGAGTGTGCGCCAATACCCAAAGAATCCTGTCGCCTGTAAAAACCATAGTGTGGTTGATCAGATCGGTTTCCAGTACCCTGAAAGGTCGATATACTGAATGATACTTTCTTCCAGGCTTTTCCGATATAGAACATCGGATTGACCCTGCCCAGCGTATTAGTCATATGACCATAATTAACTCCGACACTGATTCCACTATGGTCCAGGGCACTTTTAGTTACAATATTGATGACTCCATATTCAGCAAATCCACCATATATGGCTGATCCTGGTCCCCTGATTATTTCAATCCTCTGTATTAAATCAACAGGATAATGATTCCCAAAATATATTCTTGCTGTGTATATCTCATTCATCTCGATTCCATCAATCATTAGCAGGACTTTCCCTTCATTTGTCCAGTTGCCCCTTACACCCAGTCCAATTTGACCCTGTTCATCCAGCGCGAAATGAAATCCTGGTATTGTTCGCAACACATCGATCAAATCCCGTGCGCCGGAATTCTTGATATCCTCTTTGGTAATAAAGCTCACAACACTGGGAGAGTTTCTTGCTGACAGCGATGTATTGGTGGATATCGATAACAGACTGTTGATATATGCCTCCAGTTCACTGGATATGCCGGATGCTTTGATTGAATCCATCTCATCCAGTGACATATCATAGTAATCTTCCAGAGAGAGACTATCTTTTATTTCTGTTTCCTGTGCCCAGACTGAAGTAAAATACATGATCATTAATGCTGGCAGGAAACCCCTTCGTAAAAATTCCATAAGCCCGAGGTCAAGTTTTCTTAAAAATAGTTATAAATTCCTCTGTTTATTAATAATAAGTACGGATTGACTGGAAATTGTTTACATCAGTGGGTGATTAATTATGTAAACTGTAAATTCACCTTCTCTGGCATACAGATTGTAGTAAGTAATCGAAAAGTTGAAAATATTTATAAGATTGTGTGTAAAACAATACATTGGAAATACTTTATTTTGGATTCAGACCTGAGCTGTATTTTTTAGTGTTATTTTTTGAAAATGGCCGAAGATAAATTCAACATACTATATGTAGATGATGAGGAACAAAATCTGATTTCTTTTAAGGCGGCTTTGCGGAGACGGTATACTATTTACACAGCTCATAGTGCAATAGAAGGAATGGAAGTCCTTCGAAATTATGATATTCAATTAATCATTACTGACCAGCGTATGCCGGAAATGACCGGAGTTGAGTTCCTTGAGAAAATATTACCCGAGTATCCTGATACGATTCGAATGGTCTTAACCGGATATAGTGATGTAGAAGCGATAATTAAAGCTATCAACAGTGGAAGAGTGTTCAGGTATATAACTAAGCCCTGGGATCATAATGAATTGACAACAGCCATAGAGAACGCAAGGCAAATGTCGTCTCTTCAACAGCATAATAAAACCTTATTCAGGGACTTACATGATAAAGTTCAGGAACAGGAGCAAACACTCAAGATGTTTATCAAATATGTACCGGAACCTGTAGTTCACAGAGCTCTTGAAAGTACTGAAGAATCTATTTTTGAAGGTGAACAGAGGAATATAGCGGTTCTTTTCTGTGACATTAGAGGATTTACTCCAATGAGTGAGTATATGAAGCCCAGGGAAGTGGTATCTTTTCTAAATTGCTATTATTCTTTAATGACAGGGCCCATCATTAAGCACAATGGTAGTGTCAGCCAATATGTGGGTGATGAAATATTTGCTACTTTCGGTGCTCCTATTGCGTACCCGGATAACGAACTCAATGCAGTATTTTGTGCCCTTGATATGATGGGAAAACTGAGAGAGCTAAATGACAAATATGAAAGTAAGATATCCGAAGAAGTTAAAATGGGTATAGGTATTAATAGTGGCGAGGTAGTTGCAGGGAATGTAGGTTCGGAAGAGAAAATCAATTATTCTGTTACCGGTGATACAGTGAATACCGGAAAACGGATTGAGATGATAACCAGGGAACATCCGAACAAGGTACTGATATCAGAGAAGGTATTTAACGCTACCAAGGATTTTGTTGAAGTTATTCCATGGGGACCTGTTAAAATGAAGGGTAAAAAGGAGAAAATCAATATCTACGAAGTGCTCAATAGGAAAACCTGATCCCTGCTAACTATACTCATTATTAAGGGTCTCCTGCAATTCTTTTATCACGGATTCATTAACCCGTTCAATCTCAGCGATCAAATCCGGGATAATTGATATATTTTTAGCTTCTCTACCATTAATTTGAAGTTGTAATACAGTATCCTTGAGCATATGGATGCCCAAAAATCCAATGGATGGCTTTATTTTATGAGCGATATCTCCAATTTCATTCCATTTCTTATCTGCTAATAAGCTTTTCATTTCTTTAATATCAGAGGGGATATTGTCAAGATATGTTTCAATCATATCAACGATAAATGTCTGATCATTCCCAGCGATTTCCTTTAGATAGGATAGGTCAATGTAACCTGGTTGCTTTAATTCCGAATCTATATTACTCATTTCCCTCTTCTTCTATTTCTTTTATATACCGATAGATACTTGATTTCCCTATATCAAGTTTTTCGGCAACTTTCAGAACGTTATTATCATATTTTTCAAGAAAATGCCTGATAATCTTTAATGTATAATCTCGAAGTGTTAATTCTTCAAAAGTAAACCTGTCTTCCTTCTGAATACTGCTAAAGTTAATGTCACCTGACGAGATTTCGGTTTCATTTGCCATTACGGCAGCAAGCTCGATAATTGATTTTAACTCCCTGACATTACCCGGATAATGATACTTCATAAGTTTTTCCTGGGCTTCACGGGATAGTGTCATTTTACCGAGATTGTTTTCCCTGCTGAATTCGTCAAGGAAATATTTTGCCAGAATGATTACGTCGTTATCACGGTCGCGTAATGGTGGGAGAATTACCGGGAGTCCCAGTAATCGATAATAAAGATCCTCCCTGAAATTTCCTGCTTTCACTTCTTCAGCCAGGATTTTATGTGTGGCAACCAGTATCCTGACATCCAGTTTAATGACTTGATTCCCACCTATCCGCACAAGCTCTTTTTCCTGGATAACCCTGAGTAACTTTGCTTGCAGGTTAAGATCCATCTCACCAATTTCATCCAGAAAAATTGTACCTTCGTGTGCTTCTTCAAACTTACCGATCCGCCGAGTAATTGCACCGGTAAAAGATCCCTTTTCATGGCCAAACAATTCACTTTCGATTAAGTCTCGGGGTATAGCTGCCAGGTTGACCGGTATAAATGGTTTCTTTTTTCGCTGGGAGTTATAATGAATTGATTTGGCAACTAATTCTTTACCAGTGCCTGTTTCCCCTGCGATAGATACTGTAATGTTTGTTTTTACTGCTTTTTCAATCAGGCTGAATAATTTTTTAATAGCATCTGAATTTCCAATTATGCTTTTTTCAAATTCATATTTTTCAGTGATCTCCTGCTTAAGATGATCAATCTGGTTTATCAACTGTATATTTTTCCGGGCATTATTTACTGAGTTCAGTAGTAGATCTTTGGTTTCTTCATCTTTAGTAATATAATCATAAGCACCCAGTTTAAGCAGATTGACTGCTGTACCAATCTTTTCCTGGGCTGAAATAATAATCACATGGATATTCGGGTCAAACTCTTTGATATTTTTAAGGATCTCTTCTCCCGATAAGTCCGGTAGAGAATAATCCAGAGTAATAATGGTAGGTTTATTGTGGAGATTATCCAGGCACTCTTTGCCAGTCTCGTAAAGCTTCACTTCATGATCCGGATTCAGAGTAAGAATATAGTTAAGAAATTTGAGATATGCCGGATCATCCTCAACTACAAATATCCTAACATGTTCATCAGACTGCATGCTGATTGATTTTCATTATTGGAAATTTAACATATGTGTATGTCAATAAAGTAATTTTTGATGAAAAAAATAAATTTCAACGTATTTTTAGGTACCAACAGTACATACAATGAAACGATATATTTTTTTAATCCTGGTTTTGCTTTTAATATCAGTAGTAATTTTTTATTTCTGGGCAAGTTCCCCTTCCATGTCTGAAGAAGATCATATAAGGATAAAGGAATATTCCTTACAGGCAAAAGAACAGTCAGATACATTTTCAGTTATTACTTACAACATTGGATATTTGTCTGGTTTAATAAACAATCTGGCAGTAGAAAGAGAGTACGATGCTTTCTGGAATAATCTTAAACAATCATATTCCATTGTCAGTAGTTTGCATCCGGATATAATTGGATTTCAGGAAATTGATTTTTATGCTGAAAGGTCTTTCAGGATGAATCAAATGGACTCAATTGCATTAAACTGTGCATTTCAGGAAGGGGCATATGCAGTGAATTGGGATAAACATTATGTCCCTTTTCCATACTGGCCTCCCAGTGTTCATTTTGGTAATATGCTATCAGGACAGGGGATACTATCAAAATTTCCTGTCCTTATGAATAAAAAGATCATACTTCAGAAACCTGAAGAAAATCCATTCTGGTACAATGCTTTCTATCTGGATAGATTGTTGCAGATAAGCCATCTTGATGTAGGCGCTGGAATAATTGTTATGAATGTACACCTGGAAGCCTTTGATGCAGATACGCGTGAAAAACAAATAAACAGGGTCATCATTGAATATGAAAATTATAAGAATCTATATCCTGTGTTGTTGATCGGCGATTTTAATTGTGAACCCCCATATGCGGAATCACTTCACAAAAATGAAAGGACAATAGCAAGTCTGTTGGAATTAAGTGATATAGCTCAGGCAATTCCTGATTCTATTTATTCTGAATCTCCATCAGACTATTTTACCTTTGATAGTGGAAAACCTTTCCAGAAGATTGATTATATTTTTTATAATCCTTCAAGGATTAGTTGTTTGGATGCTTTTGTTATTGGGGCTGCTGGTGAAATTTCGGATCACCTACCGGCATATATGAAATTTACGATAAAAAATGAGTTACACTGAACAGATATTATTAACTTTTCGACTTAATTATTAAATCCAATTGAGATGCTTAAATATTTTGAAAATCTGAGGGAAGAAGATACCCGGATTATGTATAAGGTGCCCGTGTATGTTACCATTTTATTGGCCGGTGCTGATGATAAAATCGATAAAAAGGAATTACAAGAAGCAATATCGATAGCCAATCTCAAAAAAATAAAAGCGCGCAAACTTCTGGTTGAATACTTTGAAGAAGTAGTAAACACTTTTGAGGAAGATCTCTATAAAGAAATAGATGCATTACCTGATACGGCTGATGAGAGGAATCCAATTCTCGTTGAGAAACTTGAAAGGGTGAACATTATCTTTCATTATATAGATAATTCATTTGCAATCCAGTTTTATGAAAGCATGAAAGATTGGGCAAAGAAAGTAGCTACAGCTTCGGGTGGAGTATTGGGCTTTCTTTCTGTGGGACATGAAGAATCAAAGTTTGTTGATTTGAGAATGATTCGCAATCCAGTCCGCTTAAAAAAGAAAAAATAACCCATAGCTTAATAGAATGAGATTTTCTGATAGCCTGGTAATACCTTTGCGGCTGGTATTTATCATGTGGGCCGTTTTTTTACTCGCGATGGTTATCGGGAATGACCTTTCATTCCTGGGTATCTTTCCCAGAAGCTTTACAGGTTCAATTGGAATCTTTACTGCCCCATTCATCCATGGGAGTTTTGTGCATCTTGTATCCAATACGATTCCACTACTTTTTCTTGGAGCAATTCTCTTTGTCTTTTATGATAGGATTGCCCGTAACGTATTTTTTATTTGCTATTTTCTAACCAATATACTTGTCTGGATATTGGCCCGCCCATCCCTGCATATCGGTGCCAGCGGACTGGTCTACGGAATTGCTTTTTTCCTGATTTTCTATGGTCTGTTTAAAAAGGATTTAAAATCCATCCTGATTTCTGTTGCGATCCTTATTATGTACGGGGGATTAATTTATGGCGTTTTCCCAAATCAACCTGGTGTTTCCTGGGAATCACATTTACTGGGGAGTTTTGTTGGTATTGGAGTTGCATCATATTTTGGAAATGCCAAGCGCTCAGGAAGTTAGAAACCGTATTCTCAATCCAAAATCCAAAATCCTCAATCCAAAATCTTTATAACTTTCCTTTTGTACTTGGCAGGATCCCTTTTGATTCCGGGTCTTTTTGTATGGCCATTTTTATAGCCCGGGCAAATGCTTTAAATATTGCTTCTATTTTATGATGCTCATTGCTGCCTTCTGCTTTAATATTCAAATTACATTTTGCACAGTCAGAAAAGCTCTTAAAAAAATGATAAAACATTTCCGTTGGCATTTCACCTATTTTATCACGCTTAAAATCAGCTTGCCATTCCAGCCATGGTCGTCCACCAAAATCAATAGCAACCTGTGCAAGGGAATCGTCCATGGGCAACAGAAACCCATATCTATTGATATCTTTCTTATCCCCTAAGGCGTTAAGAAAAGCCTCACCCAAAGCAATTGCCGTATCTTCTATGGTGTGATGTTCATCCACTTCCAGATCACCAGTAACGGATATTTTCAAATCAATCTGCCCATGTTTAGCTATTTGTTCAAGCATATGATCGTAGAATCCAATACCTGTCTGGATGTCTGACCTGCCTTTCCCATCCAAATTGAGACTGATCTGAATATCAGTTTCTCCTGTCTTTCTATTTACTTTTACTTCCCTGTGAGAGCGATTCAGTATTCTGTATATCTCATCCCAGTTATTTACCGAAATATCTGATTCCGGAGAATCATGAATCGTGAGATGTATGGATTTACAACCTAGATTCTTTGCCATCTGAATGTCAGTTTGCCGATCACCAATAACATAGGAATTTGCCAGATCATATTCCCCGGTTATATATTTTGTTAGCATGTCAGTGCCAGGCTTCCTGGTTGACAGGTTCTCTTCAGGTAAAGATCTGTCAATTAAGATATCGTAAAACGTCACCCCTTCACCTTCAAGTGTTTTCAGCATAAGGTTATGTGCCGGCCAGAAATCTTCTTCCAGGAAAGAATCAGTTCCCAGACCATCCTGATTGGAAACCATTACAAAAATGAAATCTCCCTCTTCTGATATTTTTCTCAGATTGGATATCGCACCGGGTATGAATTCCAGTTTGTCAAGCGAATCAACCTGGTAATCATCTTCCGGTTCTACTATTATAGTTCCGTCTCTATCGATAAATAAAACTCGTTTCATAGGGTCTGGGAATATTTATTCAATGCTTTGAGAAGTGTTTCATTCTCCATTCTTGTACCTGCCGTGATACGAAACGTATCCTGGCATAGTTCCAGTTTTGACCTGTCCCGAACTATTACACGCTGATTCATGAGATACTGAAAAATCTTTCCTGCATCAGCAAACCTTACCAGAAGGAAATTTGTATCAGAAGGGTACACTTTTTTAACGACAGCAAATTTCTTTAATTCGTTTTCAAGAAAGGCAACTTCATCCCTTATTTCGGTTACAAAGACTCCTTTTTTGTCAACATTATTTATTGCTGTCAATGCCAATTGTTGCGTTACTTCTGAGATATTATAGGGTGGCTTTATCTTATTCAGGTATCTAATAATATCCGGACTGGTAAATGCCATACCCAACCTTAAGCCAGCTAACCCCCAGGCTTTACTGAATGTTTGGAGTATGATGAGGTTTTCGAATTCATTAAGCTGATTCATTAAACTCTTTTCAGGACAGAAATCAATATATGCCTCATCGAGTACGACAATTCCTGAAAATTCCCTTATTAATTGCAGTATATGATCTTGTCTGAATGAATTTCCTGATGGATTATTTGGAGAACATAGAAATAGAAGTTTTGTTTTCTCTGAAACCAGGTTCAGTACATTTGATGGTTGCAGTTGAAAATCTTCAGAAAGTGATGCCCGTACAACTCCTACTTCATTTATTTCTGCAGCTACCTCATACATGCCATAAGTTGGTGGGGTAATAATGATATTATCCTCTTTGGGATTGCAAAAAAGACGAATAATCAGATCAATTGGTTCATCACTGCCATTTCCAAGAAAAATACACTCCACATCTACCTTTTTCACATTCGAAATGGCTTTTTTTAGTTCAATCTGATACGGGTCAGGATAACGGTTATAATATTCATCCACAGAAGATCCAAAAGGATTCTCATTTGCATCCAGAAAAGTCCCTTCTGAACCAGAAAATTCATCTCTGGCAGAGGAATATGGTTTTAAATCCTTTATATGAGTACGAACCAACTGATGGATATTCATGTTCTATTTCTTTTTTAGCCGCACACTTATTGCCAGCTTGTGGGCATCCAGGTTCTCAGCTTCTGCCATTAATTGAACGGTATTGCCAATGTTTTCCAATCCCTCTTGTGTAAGCTCCTGATAGGTTATCTTTTTATAGTAACTGTCAAGTGAAACTCCAGAATAAGCAGATGCATATCCATAAGTTGGAAGTGTATGATTAGTTCCGGAAGCATAATCTCCTACTGCCTCCGGAGAATAATGACCCAGGAATACACTCCCTGCATTAACTACAAGATCTTTGATCAAATCTTTATTTTTCATTGCTATTATCAGATGCTCAGGGGAATATGTATTGGATAATTCAATTGCTTCAATTTCATTCTCAACAACAATAGCTTTTGCATGCTCCAACGATCTTATTATAATGTCCTTACGGGGGAGGTTAGTCAAATGACGTTCGATCTCTTCAATTACTTTTTTAGGTAGTTTCTTATCTGTAGTTACCAGGATCACCTGGCTGTCAGGACCATGCTCCGCTTGTGACAGAAGATCTGATGCAACAAATTCAGGATCAGCAGATTTATCAGCAAGTACCAGTACTTCGGAAGGACCCGCTGGCATATCAATAGCAACGCCCCGAAGGCTTACCAGTTGCTTTGCCATAGTAACATACTGATTTCCAGGCCCAAAGATCTTATCAACCTTGGGAATGCTATTTGTCCCGTATGCCATAGCTGCAATGGCATGAGCACCACCAACTTTGGCAACCTTTTGTATACCACAAAGATTGGCAGTATATAAAATTACAGGATTCACATTCCCATCTTTATCACAAGGAGTACAAAGTACTACTTCTTTGCTTCCTGCAATTCTGGCCGGTATAGCCAGCATCAGAATAGATGAGAACAAAGGAGCAGTACCTCCAGGTATGTATAATCCGATTTTCTGGATAGGTACGCTTCTTCTGGAACAGATAACACCGGGCATGGTCTCAACAACCATTTCAGGTACTTTTTGCCTGTAATGGAATGTTTCGATATTCTTGTAAGCCTGGTAAATGGCATCTTTCAGGTCACTATTAATATTTGAAACGGCATTCATCATCTCTGCTTCACTTACAAGTATATCTTCAAGCTCTACGTGATCATATTCAAATGCAAAATGCCGCAACGCTTTATCACCATTTTGTTTTACCTTCTTAATGATCGGCTTGACAATTTTTCTAAGTTTTTTAAAATTCTGAACAGGCCGTTTTAATATTTCCTGCCATGATTTCCTGGGAGGGTTATATATGACTTCTACATTCATATCAATAAATCATTTTTTCTATTGGTACTACTAATATACCTTCTGCTCCTGCTTTCTTCAATTGGTCGATTATATCCCAGAAGCTATCCTCATTGATCACCGAATGGAGAGAACTCCAGCCTTCCATTGCAAGTGGAACTATTGTCGGACTTTTAATACCCGGAAGAATATCAATAATTTCCTGGATCTTGTCATTCGGAGCATTCAGCAAAATATATTTATTATTGATCCCTCTCTGCACTGAATTGATTCTAAAAATAAGGTCATCAAGGATTTCTTTATTCTTTGAATCGAGGTTTTTATGAGTTACCAGAACTGCTTCAGATTCCAGGATTGTTTCAACCTCCTTTAGCCCGTTACTTATTAATGTACTTCCAGAACTTACTATATCGCACACTGCATCAGCAAGGCCAATACTGGGTGCAATTTCTACGGATCCGCTGATTTCATGGATATCGGCACTAATTCCGTGTTTTGACAGGAAGTTATTCAGGATATGCGGATAGGAGGTGGCTATATTCAACCCGGAAAAATCAGATACACCTGTATATGATTTTTCTTTGGGAATGGCTAGAGAAAGCCTGCACTTAGAGAAACCCAACCTTTTAACTATTTCAATTTCATGGCCCTTCTCTAAAGCAACGTTTTCCCCCACAATGCCGGCATCAGCTACCTGATCATAAACATAACCAGGGATGTCATCATCTCTTAAGAACAGGAATTCAGCCGGGAAATTGGCTGACCTGGTTTTCAATTTACCTTTCCCACCACTAAGCTTGATCCCGCATTCCTTGATTAGTTTGAGGGATTCTTCACTCAATCGGCCGGATTTTTGTATGGCTATTCTGATCTGGTTTGACATAATATAACTTGGTTAAAATATTGAACAGAGCTGTAGAACACATGCTCATCAGGCATGATGAAAAATATGATGATATGAATATAGTGTTATCCTTTTCATTATCAATCCCAAAGATATTGACATAATATTGATAATGAAACAGAAATCAAATCATCTTTTTGTAAATTTCATTGAGAATGCATCCAGAATTGATACCATACGAATAATTGCGAAGCCGTTTATCATATTCGCTTTCTCCCTCATTAAGAATATATTATTTTTGTGGTCCATATAGTAAAAACCAACTTTGATTGAATAAGGGAATAATTATCATACCTACTTATAATGAAGCGGATAATATTGGTCCGTTGCTTCGCCGTATAATAGATCTTCCGGTAAAATTTGACATATGTATTGTGGATGATAGTTCCCCGGATGGTACTGCCAATATTGTCGAGGAATTCAAGAAGGACCATGATCTTCAGGGAGAATATGACCCTCATCGAATATATATCGAAAAAAGAGTGGGGAAAATGGGTTTGGGAACAGCATATATTCATGGTTTTAAGTTCGCGTTGGGAAAGAGGTATGATTATATTTTTGAAATGGATGCAGATTTTTCACATAATCCGGACGATCTGATTCCATTGTATCATGCCTGTTATAAAGATGGATTCGATATGGCTATTGGCTCAAGGTATGTGACTGGAGTAAATGTTATTAACTGGCCGATGAGCAGGGTACTCTTATCTTATTTTGCCAGTGTTTATGTTCGATGGATCACAGGTATGCCTTTTATGGATACCACTGCAGGTTTCAAATGTTATCATCGAAATGTACTTGAGACCATTAATCTGGATAAAGTTAGATTTAGTGGCTATGCATTCCAGATAGAGATGAAATTCAGTGCCTGGAAATATAAATTTAAAATTAAGGAAGTTCCAATTATCTTTACGGATCGTACGAAAGGTGATTCAAAAATGTCAAAAAACATTGTTCGTGAAGCTGTATGGGGGGTGATCTCACTGAAACTGAACAGTATCTTCAAATCCTATAAAACAGAATTCAATCAAAACGTATCGACCGAACCGGGTCAATCCGGCTGATTATCATCGTCGGGACAACAAGAACCAGTGAGACAACACAAAAGATAAGTATATTCAATCCAAGTATGCTGATCCAGTCCCAATATATGGGTACATGGTTCATGTAGTAGTTTTCCGGATCAAGCGGTATCAATCTAAAACGTGCCTGGATGTAACCAAAGCTGATGCCAATTATATTGCCTAATAACAGGCCTTTCAATATGAGCAGCATTCCATTATATACAAATACTTGCTGTATCAATCTATTGGTGGCACCAATAGCTTTAAGTATTCCGATCATTTGTGTTCGTTCCATGATCAGGATAATTAATATCGAGATCATATTAAAGGATGCAACAAACAAGATGAGAACCAGAAAAATAACCACATTTCGGCTGATCAGGGAAAGCCAGTCAAAAATTTCGATGTGCTTATCGGTAACTTTGTCGACAAACAGATCGTAATCTGTTATGTCAAATAAATTGCTTTCTGCTTCATTTAGTTGATTGAAATCCTTAATAAATACTTCCCATCCGCCTATCAGTGAGGGCCTCCAGTCATTCAACTTCTGAATTACTGCGATATGGCCAAAAACCATTTTTTCGTCGAATTCCTCCATACCCGATTCATAAATCCCATTGATACTCATCCTTCTTACCCTGACAGGATTTTGCATGAAATACAACAGGATATCATCATTCACCTTGAGGTTTAAAAGTGTTGCAATCTTTCTGCTAATAACTATATCAAGAGTATTTAAGGTATCATCCGGATTAAAAAATTTACCCTCGACCATGTTCAATGAGAACCTTGTGGTATCAAAAAACTCATCAACTCCCTTGAAATAAATACCATGAACTTCGTCATCAGTTTTAAAAAGTCCCACTTTATGTCCAATACCCTGAACATGATCAACATAATCCAGTTCATTCAGCGTTTGGAAAAAATCAGATTCTTTTGAAACGGGTAGCTCCTCAAAGGTACTTCCTAGCGTATAACGTGTGATCTGAATATGACCGCTGAAACTTATTATCTTATTCTGTATGGTTTGTTCAAAGCCATACATGATCAATACGGATATAATCATAATACCCAATCCCAACCCTATACTGGCAATAGCAATTTTATGGATAGTTGCTGAAAAGGAACTTTTCCCGGCATGGCTTATTCTTTTACTGATGAGGAAAGAGAGATTCAACTTTTTTAATACTAATTTAGGAAGGATTCATTCAGCAGCAATAATAAATGGAATTATCCTGAAATAGAAGTTTGTTTAATGTTGATAATTTATTGTTCCGATAATTTGATTTGAAGATGCTGGTTTGTTTGTTTATATGTTAATAGGTTTATATGACAGATATTTATATCCTCAAGGCCCTGACTTTTTATGAGTATGAGAGATTTGAGAATCATTTTTATGGGTACGCCCGATTTTGCGGTTCCATCGTTGCAATACCTTGTTGATAATGGATATGAAGTAGTTGCTGTAATAACTGCACCTGATAAACCCAGGGGCAGAGGACAACAGATTACTCCCTCACCAGTCAAAAATTATGCTGAATCTGTTGAGATACCCGTTCTGCAGCCCACAAACCTTAAAAGTCCGGAATTCATTGAGGAGTTAAGATCCTATAAGGCTAATTTACAAGTAGTAGTGGCTTTCAGAATGCTGCCTGAAATGGTCTGGGATATGCCGGAATTTGGAACATTTAATCTACATGCTTCATTACTGCCACAGTACCGGGGCGCGGCACCTATCAACTGGGCCATTATTAATGGAGAGTCTGTTACAGGGGTCACTACATTTTTTATTCGGCATGCAATAGATACAGGCAGTATTATACTTCAGAATGAGGAATTAATTAAACCTGATGACACAGCCGGGACTCTGCACGACCGTTTAATGGAAGGTGGGGGGAGGATTGTACTCGAAACAGTTAGATTAATTGAAAAAGAAGAAGAGAACCCAACTCCACAGGACATGTCAGTTGAAATTAAAAATGCGCCGAAGATCTTTAAAGAAGATTGCGAGATTGATTGGAATCGTCCATCGGAAGAAGTCAGGAATTTCATTAGGGGACTATCGCCATATCCAGCTGCATGGACAAGAATTGATGATCAGATTTTCAAAATTTATGAAGCCGAGTACGGAAATATTGATTGTGATATTCAACCGGGTCATATTGAAACCGATAATCAAACACATATCACCATCGGGACTATTAATGGGACATTATCAGTGAAAGGAATACAAGCTCCTGGGAAAAAGCGTATGGAAACAGTGGATTTTTTAAGAGGGAATAACCTATGATCATTTCTATAATTGTTGCAGTAGCTGAAAATGGTGTAATCGGGGATGACAATCAATTGATCTGGCATTTACCGGAAGATCTGAAGAATTTCAAAAAACTTACAACAGGGCACCATATAATCATGGGACGTAAGACATTTGAATCAATTGGAAGACCTCTGCCCAACAGGGAAAATATTATTATCACGAGAAATCAGAATTTTCATCATGAAGGTTGTTTTATCACCCATTCTCTG
>JBHOSY010000011.1:0-45924 GCA_042584165.1 Bacteroidota bacterium
AAAGTTTTAAGTCATAGTAGTATCCTTTGCGGCCTTCTTGATCTTCATTACTTTTGAAATTGAAAGGAAGAAGTGATACCAGGCTCCTGCAAGAATTATAAATACGGAAAAGATCATCCACAATGGTGCTTCATCAGTCCATAACTGACGAGAGAGATGATTAACTTCATATGATACCGGTACTCCCCAGGCCACATCAGCTGTTTTCTCAACTGTGGCATATTCGTCGTGCTCATCAATTTTAGCAACAATAGTTATCATGCCTTCGGAATCTCCCGGAAGGTCATCCGGAAATTCAATCACACCAACACCATCTTCATCTGTTTCAACCTCATCTATGGGTAACACGCTATATAGTCGTTGTACTCCCACAAGAATTTCAACTTCTTCAACCGGGGTTTTTTCTCCATCTTTTATTTCATAGGCGAAAACTGAAGCCATTTTGATTGAGTCCTTTATATCAAAGGAAAATGCCAGCTCGATATCTTTTACTTCAAGATCGTTGTCTGACGATCTCAGGGTATCATTCCCATCAAATGAGGCTTCAAATACCGTATAGCCTTCTTCATCAACTGGAAATTTAAAGTCTGAAACAATATTGATTGACATGATCCCTTCGCTGTCAGTTTTTAATGTTACTAACTCAGCAGTTGAGTCATTTGCTGAGGCAGTTAACATAATATCTGCATCAGGAACTCTTTGCGCACTTCTTCCCCTTCCGGCTGTAAGTGTTACAACAACATTCTTCTCACCGGTACTGAGCTTGTAATACTCAAGTCTGATCCTGGTTCTTTCCTTATCCTGGGCAATTACATTTATAGATGCAATCAATATACATCCAAACAATAATAAGGTGACTAACCAGGATTTGTAATATAGATTAAATTCTTTCATATTCTTCGAATTTTTTTGTCCCAATCAGGCACCTTTGGTTGTAAACAATAATTTAAGCTTGGCCTCATCATGTTCATCCTCCACTTCAGCAACCGGGATAATCGGTGCAATCTTGGAAGCAATGGTAAATATCAAAATCATTAAGGCAATACCTGCAATGGTCAATGCGAACTCAACCCAGGAGATTGAATAAGTTATATACTCAGGTCTTATATCCTGTATAGGTATATAAGGTGTTTCCAGGGTTGGAACCACGATCAGATATCTTTTAACCCACAATCCAATAACAATCAGAACAGATACAACAGTTACACTTTTAATGGATCTGAACCAGGGAATACCAAGTACGATTATCGGTATCACAATGGCGAATGCGTAATGTATAACCACAAGCCACCCATAATAGGTCAAATCGAAATATTTATCCAGTAACATCGACTGCTGTTTTGTCTGGTTATACCATATCGTTATATATTCACTGAATGTAAAATAAGCATAGAACAATGCCAGTAGGATCAAGCCAAAGCCAAGGTAGTTGAAATGTTTATTGGTAATATATTCATGTAGTTTTCGGGTATTGCGGTATATATACATGATAACGATCATAAGGGCAAGGCCGGAATAAGTTGCCGTAACCACGAAATATGGGCCAAATATGGTACTGTGCCACCCCGGCCTTAAACTCATACCAAATAACCATGAAAGCAATGAATAAGCGATAATGGCAGTTGGAATAATTATGGCAGCCATGATATCATGAGCCTGGTGAAGAAACTTTTTCTGCAATGGCAATCCCTTGTAATCAAGTGAAAGAAATGCATACATTTTCTTCCGCCAATTTGCTACATTCAGGTTATCATAATCCCTTAGTCTTGCAAAATCACGGATATGCGTGAAATACAGAAAAGCAACACAAAATACCAGGTCTGTACATATGGCAATTACATCCCAGGTAATTGGTGACTGGATCCTTCCAAAAACAAATAGATAATGTATCCTGTCAAGTCTTCCAAGACAGAAGAGTATATAGGGAGCTCCCACGATGAGCGATGAGACCGTTAATAATTCTGCAATCCTTAAAAGAGGTTTGCCCCATTTAATTCTTAATAATTGGAAGGAGCATGAAATCAAGGCTCCTGCATAACTCAGGCCCATGAAAAATACAAAATTGGCTGTATAAATTCCCCAGACAGCATTGTCCCGCATACCGGTAATTACCTGTCCTTTCACAATTTGCATCCCCAGGGCAAAAGCTCCATAAAGAACCAGTAAAGATAAAAAGCCTACCCACAGATACCATTTGATAGAGGGCCTCTCCAGGTTAACAGCAAGCTTCCGCATTAATGGACTATCTAACTTACCCATGGCTTATTTATCTTTTTCGGTTGAGATGATTTTATCATATACGTGTTGTTTTTCTTCGGGCAGGTCTTTGAGCCCACTCCTATAGTCGAACATCCGTTCAACTGGCGGCAGGTAATAAACATTTGGCTCGGTTCCGAGTTCTTCGAGGTACCTGTATCCCATACGTTCGTGTATTAACTGCTTGAATCGAACAGTTTCAGTTCCGTTAGATACAGCATCTTCATTCTTATCTCCGAAATACATAGCTCCCATCGGACAACTGTTGACACAATATGGTAACTTTCCTTCCCTGGATCTGTCCGGGCAGAAATCACACTTGCTCACGGTCCCAACCTGTGCGGGTATACTCGTTTCGGGTGAATACTCCTCGTTAGGAACATCTGATTCAGGAGGCTTATCCCAATTGAATATCCGGACTGAATACGGACATGCAGCAACACAGAATTTACATCCAATGCACCGGTTATTCTCCATAAGGACAACATTATCCTGTCTTTTATAAGTTGCACCTACCGGGCATACCTTTACACATGGTGGATTGTCACAATGAAAGCACTGACGTGGGAACCAGTAAGGTTCACCTTCCGGATTATCCTTCATCAGGTATACCTTCAACCATTCCTGGTCGGGAGAAAGATTATGCCCTTTCTGGCATCCCCTGATGCAAGCTCTTGCATTTTGACACCTTGCCAGATCAATGACCATTACGAACTTCCTTCCGGGTATTCCCATTCTGGCTTCCTTACCAATGGGTGGTTTACAGGGATCAATTTTACAGTCAGATCCTTCTGCATCAACTTCAATTACCTTACCGTCAGTAGTTAGAACTTTTACTTTTTTACCATTCCCCTTTTCGGCACCCATCGCTGGAGCAGCTCCAGCAGCAAGTAGACCACCAACTTTCAGGCTATTTCTGAGGAACTTTCGCCGGTTACTCTTACTTTCATTTTTTTTCATTTTAACTCAGGTTAAAAATTCCACAATCGGGTGATATTGAATCCTATCATGAAACCCAGTTTATTATTTCCTTCTGAATCTTCGATAACAAATTTGTTGGTGTTGTATGCCAGGTTATATTGTGGCAGTAAATCCCTGTAAGTGCTAATAAATATTTGAAAAGCATGAGAACTGGTAGCTACTTCAAATGATAATGCAATATTCCTTTCCGGGCCTGCCTCTTTTGTAAAATCACCATGTTCTGAATTATTAATACGGTGTTGTACCAGCGGTTCGGTCCATTCTATCTGAATAGAAGATGTTGAGCCTATTTTATAAGCAGCAGCAAGACTCACTCCAAAGACATCATTATCATACAAAGTATCTACAGAATTGAAGTGCGAGACCATCCCAGCTACCTGGGCCGAAAATTTTGAGCTGAACCTGCGTGATACGATGAGTTCATGGAAATAGGACAAACGATGGCTGCCGTTTTCAAATTTCTCCGGCTTTTGTGTATCAATTGCCATATTCCCGAAATATACCAGGTTGACCGGCATTTCATTTTTCCTAGTTTGTTGCAGTATCTTATACTTAATATTAAAATCAATATATGGATTCGAAACCTGGATCTTTGAAACTCCAAATCCGATCCTTAATCGTTCTACAGGTACAAAATTGAATCCCAGTCTGGTATTGGCAGGAGCAAAGATCCCCCATAAATCCGATGAGCCTTTTGTCCCCACACTTCCAAATCTATGCTGAATATTCCATTCAAATGTATTCTTGGAATTGATGACATCGGTTTGATTATCGATCAATACCGCGCTTGCAAAAGTCTTCCTTGCTGGCTTGGATTTTTTCTTTTCTTCCTTCTCTTCCTCCTGTGCCGATACCTGCATTGAAACTGCTATTAACAGACTAAATAGTAGCAGATATGGTAATAGTCTAATTTTTTTCATGTTATTTCCTTTAATTATTTTCAGCTCCTTGTTCTATCCATTTTAATATCATGGCCCGATCCAGATCTGTCGCATATCCATACATTATTCCACCATCATCGATCGACTTATAAAATGAACTGTTTTCTGGATCATCCGTATCAAGCCATCCTTGCGTTGTCAGGCTTGTATAAGCCATATCTTCCGAAAGATCAGGTGGTATACCTGCAGCATGGCACCCTTCATTACATGATTGGTCAAAAATTGGAATGACATGGTCTGAAAAACTTACTACATCCGGGACCTCGGGTTCTACATACTTATTCTCATGATAAGTACATGAAGCCAGCCCCATAAAAAATAACAGTAATCCCAGGATAATCACTCCACCCTTCCTCATAAACCTTATTATTCTGTTCATCTCCATATCATTTTATCTTTCATAGATTAAGCTATGTAAAAGTTAATATTTAATTCTTATCTCAACAAGATTAAAATCGTCTTAATATTAAAAAAATCCTAAAAAAACTTATTGGATAACAATTCAGGCAACTCCAATATACATTCTCAAATCGAAACAAATTTGAACCCTATCATAATTTAAACCAATTTAATCTAATTGATTTACTTCAATAAAGAATTGTATGTAAATTAGATTTTATTTGACATATATCAATTTTGTTATGATATATATCATAAATAAGTATCTTTTTATAAATGGATATGATAAATTAACACAATACTTTTAATTCAAAGTAGAAAAAGAGAAGAAGAAATGCCGGATTTTGTTAACGATTTTAAATGTCTGGATTGCAGTCGATGTTTCAAGAAAAATCAATTGTTCCAAAAACTCAACAATAAGGAACTGGAATATGTAAACAATTACCGCCTGGAAGTCAGATTTAAGAAAGGCGAAATCGTATTTAAACAGGGTACCCCTTTTACTCATGTTGTTATTTTACATGAGGGATTAGGAAAGCTATATATTGAAGGCAGACATAATAAAAACCTGATTATAGGATTTGCCAAACCTTACGAATTAGTAAGTGGACCAGGCATGTTTATAGATTCACGGAATCACTTTTCATTTTCGACAATTACAGATGCCGGGGCTTGTTTTATAGAGGCCGGAGCAATCAAAGAGGTTCTTAAGGGAAATGCAGTATTTGCCGAAGAATATATGCGTGCATGTAGCCAGGGCAAAGTTGAATTGTATAATATCGCTATGTCTCTGACACAAAAAAATATGGAAGGAAGAATCGCGGATGCTTTGCTCTTTTTACAGGATCAGATATTTAACAATAACCACATTAAATATGTTAACAAACAGGACATTGCTGACCTGACAGCTATGTCCAAAGAAAGCGCCATTCGGGTGCTGAAGGAATTTAAGTCTGAGGGATTGATAGAAGAAGTTAACAGCCACATTGAAATATTGGATCCAAAGGCTCTGAAAAAAATATCCGTCAACAGCTAGTCCCTGATAATCAATTAAGTATTTTAATTCATCACTTCTTAATATCAAGTGACGATTTTTTTTATCTTTCATCTGATTTTTAATTATTAAATACATCGTCATGTCTATTAACCGAATTAACCGCAGATCGTTTATTCAGAAATCTTCTTTAGCAGCTGCTGCAATTTCCTCAGGGGTGCTGGCAACACGATGCACAACTAATGAAGTCAAAATGCCCATGCGTACACTGGGTAAAACCGGTGAAAAAATATCCATTCTCGGATATGGCTGTGGTTCACAGTTTATGTTAATGGAAGATGGTGACTGGGAACCACATTTGGAACATGCCTATAACGAAGGAATTAACTATTTTGACACAGCCTCAACATATGGAGAGGATGCTCCTGTACCCAGTGAAGAAAGACTGGGGAAAATCATCCCTTCTTTCCGTAAAAATATCTTCCTGTTGACAAAAATGCATGAGAGAGATCCGGAGACAGCTAAGAAGGAATTTGAACGGAGTCTTAAGAGATTGAAGACTGACCATGTTGATGCATTACTTATTCATACAATTGGCCCCCGTGATACACTGATGGATATAGAGAAAGGAGTTTACCAGGTCCTTCGCAAGTTTAAGGAAGAAAAAACAGCCAGATATATTGGATTCAGTAGTATGGATAGTGCAGAAGTTTCAAAAGATCTGATTGAAAACCTGGAATTTGATGTGACCTTACTTGCCATGAATGCCACTAGTTATGGCAATTTTGTTGACATCACACTCCCTTCTGCCAGGGAAAAGAACCTTGGCATTATCAGCATGAAGATCATGCGGGATATTGTGAATAAGGGAGCCAATCCACAGGAGTTGCTGGAATACAACTGGAGTCTGCCAGATGTAGCAGTAAATGTAGTTGCCATGACCGGCATGGAACCTCTAAAACAAAATATTGAGATCGCAAGAAATTATGGAAATGGTGTGTTGAGTAGTGTTGACTCAATAGAACTTGAAAACAGAATGGCCCATCTGGCAACACCCGATGTTCTTTCATGGGCTCGTCCGGGTTATTATGATGGCATGATTTGTTAAAAAAAACAATAAAATATTTTATAAAACTGCAGTTCTCAAGATATAAATTTTGTCTGCAGTTTTTTTATTTTATAAATTCGGAGCCTTAAATAAGATACTGTTATTTGTTTGTAAGAACAAGAATTAGAATCCAAACTATAATAAAATGAATGAAACAAAAATACTTTTAACGGAAAAGGACATTCCTGATAAGTGGTACAATATTGCGGCCGATATGCCGAACAAGCCACTTCCAGCGCTACATCCGGGAACTAAGGAACCTATCGGACCTGAAGATTTGGCACCAATTTTTCCTATGGGTCTGATCATGCAGGAGGTTAGCACAGAAAAATGGATTGAAATACCTGATGAGGTAAGAGAGATATATAAACTCTGGCGACCTTCCCCATTATACAGAGCTTACAGGTTTGAAAAAGCTTTGGATACACCCGCGAAGATCTATTATAAGTGGGAAGGGGGGAGTCCAGCGGGATCTCATAAACCAAATACTGCAATTGCACAAGCTTACTATAATAAGCAGGAAGGTGTGAAGAAAATTGTAACTGAAACAGGAGCAGGTCAATGGGGAAGTGCACTGGCCCTGGCATGCAAATTATTTGGACTGCAGTGCGAAGTTTTCATGGTAAGGATCAGTTATGACCAAAAACCATACAGAAAGATTATGATGAATACATGGGGTGGAGATGTACATCCATCACCATCGGATCTTACCGAAGCAGGTAGAAAAATCCTGGCTGGAGACCCGAACTCCCCCGGTAGCCTTGGAATTGCCATATCAGAGGCAGTTGAAGCAGCTTTACGGGAAGAAACTACAAAATATTCACTGGGTAGCGTATTGAATCATGTTTTACTGCATCAGACCGTAGTTGGCCAGGAAGCATTAGCGCAGTTCGAGATTGCCGGCGATCTCCCGGATATCATCATCGCACCGTTTGGTGGCGGTTCAAACTTTGCAGGACTATCATTCCCATTCCTCCGCCTGAACTTTGAAGAAGGCAAGAAGATCAGGGCCATTGCCAGTGAACCGGCATCCTGTCCGAAACTTACAAGAGGTCAGTTCAGATATGACTTTGGAGATACAATCGGTATGACTCCTCTCCTGCCAATGTACACCTTAGGACATAATTTTATACCCGCCCCAATTCATGCAGGTGGATTACGCTATCATGGTGCAGGAGTACTTGTCAGTCAGTTACTCCGGGACAACCTGATCGAAGCCAGGGACCATCACCAACTCGAGTGCTTTGAAGCAGGTATCAAGTTTGCACAAAGTGAAGCCATTATTCCTGCTCCTGAAGCTACCCACGGTATTGCTACTGTTATCCAGGAAGCTGAAAAGTGTAAAGAGGAAGGTGTGAGCAAAACAATCCTGTTTAACCTGTGTGGTCATGGTAACTTTGATATGGCTGCTTATGAAACCTATTTTGCAGGAAAATTAACAGAGCACAAGCTTACAAGTGAGGAGATTGAGAAGTCGCTGGCAGAATTGGATACACCTACTATTGACTAATTGTTATAATAGTATTTTAATTTCAAAAGACCACATCCTGTTGGGTGTGGTTTTTTTTCAACCCTTTACACGTTAACTTTCCAATCAAATGATTCAAGCCCTCACAATACTGTTCATCTCAATAATCATGATCTTTCAGGTTCAATCACAACCTCTGGAATTCTCAGTTATGACCTGGAATATCTGGCATGGAGGCACACATGGTGCTGCGGAAAACGATTATGAACAAGATAGTAGCTATACAATAAATACTTTAAAGATCATTCAGGAACATGATCCCGATATCCTTCTGATGCAGGAAACATATTGTTGTGGGATGGAAATTGCCAGACAAGCCGGATATAAATATTCCTGGAGAGGAAGTTCCAATCTTTCAATTCATAGTAAATATCCCATAATAGACACACTTAAAATCTATAAACCGTTCAATTCTCATGGTGTCATCATCGATGTGGATGGAAGAGACGTTGTATGCTTCAATATATGGTTACACTACCTCCCGGATTATATGAAAAATTCGGAGATACAATCCCCTGAAGCGTTAATTGAAGGTGAAAAGGATACGAGGCATATGGAAATAATGACCATTCTGGAAGAAATAGATACTTTCATCCGTAATTCGGATGAAAAACCAATAATTATGGGAGGAGATTTTAATTCCGGTTCACATCTGGACTGGATTGAAAATACACAACATCTTCATCATGGTAAAGTCGTAGAGTGGCCCGTTAGTAGTGAGATGTATGATCACGGTTTTAAGGATTCATTCAGGGAAATTAACCCCGATCCCTTGACAAAACCTGCTGTTACCAATCGGTTCTTAAGCAACCAGATTATTGCCGACCGGATTGATTATATATATTACACGGGGAATAATCTCAGGGTGATTGATTCGAAAATTGTAAAGGAAGATCCCGTCGGTGGATTTTTCAATTCAGATCATCGGGCTGTGAGGACAAGATTTGAATTGATTCATAATAGATAAATATCCTCAACGTCCTTCTCGCTTCACTCGAAGTGACATTGAGGGAGGGGGAACTACGCTCGAAGTGAAATTGATGGGGAAGGGTAGTAAATATCCCCCGCCCTCAATATCAATCCTTTTCCCCTTCCTTCATTATTACTTACTCCTCCCCACCCCCTCATTATCACTATTTCTTACACCCCCCTCAATATCACTGTGCAACAGGATATTGAGGGAAAAATAATTTAATAATCCTCAACGTCCTCTTCGTTTTTCTCCGTGTTTTGTTGAGAGAGAGAAAGGGATTTTTATTATATTTAATATCGATCCACACCAAAGAACACCACAATATTAATCACAATTATGGCTTCTTATAAAATATCAGATTTATATCGATTGATGTACCGCAGCAGAGTTTTTGAAGAACATGTTAAAAAACTATGGGATGAGGGGCTCATTACTGGTGAAATGCATATGAGTACAGGAGAAGAAGGGATTAATACTGGCGTCATCGCCCAGCTTGAAGATGGGGACGCAATGGCCCTTGATCACAGAGGATCATCGGCGTCTGTAATTCGAGGAATTGATCCCTTACAACTACTATTAGAGTTTCTAGGCCATGAAAAGGGTTTGTGTGGGGGAATGGGCGGTCATATGCATATTTTTTCCCGAGAACACCTTATCGCTTCTTCAGGCATCGTAGGTGCTTCGGGACCCGCCGCTACAGGCTTCGCACTTGCTGCTAAATATAAACGGCCGGGTAAAGTAGCTGTTTCATTCTTCGGAGAGGGTGCCGCCAATCAGGGGATGATGATGGAATCATTCAATATGGCTTCAGCCCTGAACCTTCCAGTACTATTCGTCTGTAAAGACAATGGTTGGGCCATAACTACAATTTCTACCAATGTAACAGCCGGTGATCTTGTAAGAAGAGCTGAATCATTTGAAATGCCGGCATATGAAGTGGATGGTTCCGATGTTGAAAAGGTGTGGAATGTCGCATCAAAAGCGATCAACCACGTTAGATCAGTTAATAGACCAGCATTTATTCTGGCTCATTATATTAATCCGCATGGTCATTTCCTTCATGATCCGTTGATGAGCGCTTTAACCGGGAAACTTAAAGATTCATTGAAAATGGGATCGGGACTGTTAAAAGCCACTACCGCTCTCAAGGGTGCTTCATTTCAAAGTCGTATGGATAGCTTAAAAAAAACAACAGGTCTTATTAGTAAAAAGACTGGGGAAAAAACAGGAAAGGGCAAGGATCCGGTTTTGCTTCTCAGGGAAAAGTTGCTGAACAATTCTGAACAAATTAAGGAAATTGAATCAGAAGTTGATATTGAAATGAGTAACATCATCAAGAAAGCTCTAACAATCTATAAAGAAACAGAACAATCATGAGTAAGATGACTTTTGCCGACGCAATAGAACAAGCGATTACCCAGGCAATGATCGAAAATCCTGACATCATAATTCTAGGTGAAGATGTTCAATTAATTCGTATAAATCTGTTCACAAGGTTCGGGAAGGATCGCGTTATTTCTACTCCGATCAGCGAATCGGCTTTTCTTGGAGCTGGAGTATCAGCAGCAATGGCCGGATTACGACCAATTGTAGAAATTATGCTGGTGGATTTTATGGGAGTAGCCATGGATGCACTTATTAACCATGCAGCAAAAACAGAGCAATTCTCAGGAGGAAAGTGGAATGTCCCCATGGTCATTCGAGCTGCCTGTGGTGGTGGTTATGGAGATGGGGGTCAGCATGAGCAAAGTCTATGGGGCTGGTTTGCCCATATCCCCGGAATTGTTGTAGCGGTTCCTTCCACCCCGAAGGATGCTGCAGGATTGATGGCTTCTGCTTTGAAACATGATGGTCCAGTGATATACCTTGAACATAAATTACTGGCTGATTACTGGCTGGATTCTATGGGAATTGGTGGCAGGAAGGATATGGATTTTGATGTACCTTTAGAGGGAGCTGTCGAGACGATAGACAAAAAAATTACTCCCATCCCATTCGGCAAAGCTGTTATCAGGAAACCGGGAAAGGATATCAGCATAATCAGCATCGGGGTGAGTACCCACCGTGCCCTTGAAGCAGCAAATGAACTAAGCAATCAGGGTATTGATGCAGAAGTGATAGATCTACGAACTACTGCTCCCCTAGATAAAAAAACCATCATTAATTCTGTTACTAATACCAGGCATCTTCTTGTGGTTGATGAAGATTATGAAAGATTCGGGCTTTCGGGTGAGATTGCTGCTGTAGCTTTGGAAAATGGTCTGTCATTTAAATATGGAAGGATTTGTACACAAGATACAATACCGTATTCTCATAACCATGAGAAACAAGCACTCCCGAATAAGGAATCGATCATGCAAGGTGCCTTGAGTTTGTTATAATACCCCATTATGGTATGTTTTTTTATGGCCTAAAATGTGTTTATGAAAGCTTCGGGGCGATTTTTTTTATCTTCAGTGATAGTTATATCTCTCAACATCCTTCTCACTCCGTCCGATGTGACAATGAAGGAATCAGATTTTGGATTTTGGATTGCGGATTTTGGATTGCGGATTTTGGGGCTGAATTCGTCATTTATAGTTAAGACGTGTAATTTGGATCTATCGAATTCTCGAATAATCAAATCATCGAATATTCAACAATCTGTTTCAAATGATGCTCCAGATGCTGTAGATAATCAACGATCAACCATTGTAATGTTACTGTTTCATCCTTTCCAATATCACATTCTCTTTGCAAATCCTCCTCAGACAAAAGTTCGATTAAACTTATCAAATGACGATTATAAATTGTCCAGAACTCAATGAGGTGTTTACCATCCATCAGGTTATATCGACTTTGCCTGTTCCAGTTGACCTGATCACAGATAATTGCAGGCACATTCTCAAACTGAACCCTTACAAATCGCTGATGATTATTGGTGGCGCTGTCAATCAGATGCCCCAATATTTCTTTCTTGCTCCACTTCTCAGGTGAAGATTTATGACTGAATTCTACCTCAGGAATACTGTTCAGCAAATCAGGAGCCACATTACATAAGTAGTCCAGTCTTTGGATTGATGATTCTACCATTTATATATTAATTTTAAATAATACCTATATCGGCTAATAAACATTTAAACACATAAACCTATAAACTAAACAAATTACTCGACTGGATGATTTGGCCCATAAATTATCGATGATTCCTGAATCGCCAGATCTCCATCCTTTACCCATGGTTCACCACGAACACTCAAATGCATAATCATATGATCTCTCCATGTATTAACAAGGGCAGAATTAGCAGGATCTTCCGCAAGATCGATCAGTTCATGGGGATCATTTCCCAGGTCAAAAAGTTGTTGTTCCCCTGTTATTGTAAAATAGATGTACTTATATGTCCCATCTGTCAGACATACCCAGGCATTCTCTTTCCAGTAACATGTCCCATGCTCCAGATCCAGGATTTTGCGCCACGCTGATTTATCTCCCTGAATTAATTCCAGCATATTCATCCCATCCATTTCCTGTGGTTTTTGCAGTCCGGCAGCTCCCAGAAATGTTGGGAGTACATCACGTAGCTCAACAGGATTTTTAATGCTCTGCCCCCTTTTAATATTTTTATCGTCAAAAAGAACTTCCGGCCACCGAATGATCATTGGAATGCGACTGGATCCTTCATACGCATATGTTTTACGCCACATGTGCTGATCACCCATCATATCTCCATGGTCAGAGGTAAAAAGGATCAATGTGTTTTCCAGTTCACCACGCTGCCTCAGGGCTTCTATAATCCGGCCAATTTGTTCATCCACATGTGTAATCGAAGCGTAATAAGCAGCCCTGGCATTATGGATGTCTATTGTAGAGTAGTGACCTCTCGGTGCATTGGGTGTATCTTCTACACTTCCTTTAAACTCACCAAATTCTTCGCTGGCCCATGAGCTTACCTGGGCTAATGGTAAATCCTGTTCCAGATAATGCTTCAACAAACGTTCGGGTGGGTCAAATGGTGGATGAGGCCGTTTGAATGATACTTTCAAAAACCATGGTTGCTCTCCTTTATAAGTTCCCAGAAATTCTATTGCCTTATCTGCAGTCCAATTTGTTGGATGAAGATTATCATCGTAGAGAAATGGACGATTGCCCCGGTGGTCCGTATATCCCAAACCTGTAGCGTCTACATCTTTATCAGGATGATTTTCTTCAAACCATGTTCTGAAATCGCATTTAAATGTAGAATCATGAGGTGTCCGCCATGCTTCTTCCAGTACGATTGTCTGATACCCATGTGGATGGGAATTAAAATGATTTTTCCCAACAGCATGTGTTCTATACCCGGCATCAGTGAAAATCCGGGGCTTTTCATTCAGGTAGCTTTCGGCCATAGGTGCATATAGTAATACACCATGCGCCCATGGACTCTTTCCGATTAACAGGGCCGTGCGAGCCGGTAAACAGGAAGGTGTTGAAGAGTAGGCTCTTGTAAATATCGCTCCTTCAGCTGCAAGTTTGTCAAGATTTGGTGTTTGAATCCAATCCGCACCATCAGCTCCAATACAATCACCCCTGTGCTGATCATCCATGAGAAACAGGATATTAATCTTTTGGGATTCTTTATTTGTGCATCCGATGAGGGATAATAATAATATAGAAATTACCAGCGTGGATGATTCCCCAATATTCCTCAACGTCTTTCTCACTACATTAGAAGCGACATTGAGGTGGACCGAACTTGAAGAAATTGTCCAGTGGACATTTTTAGGGAGGGGCCAGGTTACAGGGAGGGGATAATGTGGATTGCGGAGTGCCATTATACATTAATCTGAATCAGAAATCTGGGTTTTTCTCCTAATATTCCAATACCTGTTCATCTTCCAATAGTTTTACCCTTAGTTCGTCATACGAAATATCATGCAAATCCATGCCGGCTTCTATAGCAAGGACAGCAAGTGTTCCTGCACCTTGTCCCAGTATCATAAAAACCGGTTCCATTCGAATTGATCCAAATGCAATATGGGAGCTTGATACGGCTACAGGTACCAGCAAATTTCTGCAATCTTCCTTTTTCGGAAGGATAGATCCCATGTCAATCTTATAAGGTTTGGGTGGATGTACACCGATATCCCCCTCATTCTGAACAAATCCGTCAGGTTTGATATATCGCTGGATATTGTGGGAATCCATGGTATAGGAACCCATTCCGATGGATCGTTTGACAGGAGTCTTATCCATAATCTCGTTTTCCGTCATCACATACTCTCCAATCATTCTCCTGGCCTCACGTACATAGATCTGATGGGGCCAATTCCCATTATCAGTAAATTCATCCCTGGATAATCCCCATTTGCTCATTTCTACCCTTGTTTCTTCGGGAACACGTGGGTCATTGGCAATAAAATATAGTAGACCCTTCTGATAGGATTCATGCTCTTTAATAATCTCCTTCCTTCTTTCATAGGAAGCTTCCGGATAATCATAGTTCATCCCAATATTATCAAAGCTGAAGGGGCCGTGGTTGTTGACATCTGTTTTCAGGTTTGGGATTGGATCAAATTTGTCAAATGTGCTTCTCCATCCTGCCTCATAAACTCGAATTAATAATTCATATTGTGTAGAGTCATAATCATCAGGTCGCTGAAATGGAACCCGGTTTTCATTATTTTTAGTCAAACAGGTCCTAAAACAATAGGCCTGGATCTGGTGATCACCCTCCCCTTTTACACCTGGATGTGCGGTTGATATTCTTGGTAGCACCCCACTATCAGGATCACCTGGGATTACATATGGACTTATATCTGTTTTAAAATGATGTCCGTGGTGAAGGACACCCACCTGAATGCCATTCCAGGTTTCATTATAAACACTGTTGGCTTCACGGCCTGTATGATACCTTACCCCTGCAATAGCCATCAAGTCGCCTTCATAAGTAGCATCAATAAAGATTTTTCCTTTAAATGTTTTCCCACTCAGCATGGTTATGGATGATATAAATCCATTCTCCAGAACCACACCATCTTCCCGGTCGAGCCACTCATCCCGATATACCTTAATTTCATAATCTTTAATGAAGCTTTCAAATACCTCCTCTGCTGCATGAGGTTCAAAAATCCACATAGTCCTCCTGTCGCCATCAATTGCAGGTGTACCCTGACCTATATTTCCATATTCTTCTTTTTTCTGCCATCGCCATGCCTCCGGTGTCTGATAGTGGTTATATAACCGATGATAAAACTCACGGGATAAACCGCCAATCACTTCCTTATTGCCTGTATCTGTAAATCCTAATCCCCCGGAGGACAAACCACCAAGGTGATTATCTGGACAAACGATCAGTACAGATTTACCCATTTTAGCAACCTGTACTGCCGTGGTAACAGCCCCTGAAGTACCTCCATATACAATCACATCAGCTGTATAAACATCGTCAATCCCAGTGGAAGGATCCTTGCATGTTGAAAGGATACCTGGCAAGATTAAGATGGTCAGGAAAATGATTTTCGACTTCATTTTATATTGATTTTCTGAATTGTTGTTTTTTTTTCTCTGTGCAACTCTATGTAACAACTATTTTATAGCCAATCCAAGTGTTTTCTGCATTCTATACAGGTTTTCAAGATGACTGTTCATTACTGTTTCATAGGCACCAACTTCAATGATATAGGAGTCATCACATCCATAACCACCTCTAATAGCATTACGGATATCAGGAAGATATCCCGGGTAGGTTCCCCCTCCATTATAAGTGTAGCCCATGAAAAAAGCAAAAGGTACTGCCACAGTTGCATTTTCTTTCCAGTAAAACTGGCCCCATAGAAAGGGTTCTCCTGGTACAGCAGCGATTGCTATCTCATTGTTAATAAGTACTGTGGATTGCTCCAGATCTATCTTTGAATCAGGATTAAAACGTTTTGTAAAATGCAATGTATCCTGCGTAAAAGATATTGAAGCGTCGGTACGTGCACCTGGAACTAATTCACTGATCAATGGGATAACCTGTTCTGCCAGCAGTGTTCCATTTCGTTCAATAAAGGAATAATCAGTCTGAACTGCATCACTGGCACTCTTCCTGCTTGGAGACATCATAAGAGGCTCGACTTCCCCTGCTGCACCCTGAATAAACAGACAAATCAGATTATTCTCCTGGTAAAATTCTTCCACTTGATTACAAGCAACTCCTGGATAATCAGCCGATACATCGTAGTTGACATGGTTTGTAACAGGATGACAGGCGTATTGCATTAAAACAATTCTAGGATTTCCTTCCATATCCTCAACCTTGATCACACTGGTTTCATTATCAACTGGCCCATATGGAATCCTTTCATCATCCCGCCACATGGCTATTCCATGGATTTTATTAACCAGTCTGTTATAGCCAAGAGCAGCAAAACTTTTGTACCCATAGGCTAATCTTGCAGGGAATTTATTTTCAATTGCAGTTTCCAGACTTTCTATAATCAATTGCTGAACACGGGAAGCATATTCTTCAGAATGGTCTTCCGGCAGGGATTCATCTCTATATCCGAAATAGGGTCCTGAATGGGTATGTGAACAGTTTATCAATACATGATCTATATTCAGTTTCTCTTTCGCAATTATTGAAATTGCAGGATTCTGATAAATCACTAAATCACAGGCTATTATACCAATTCGAATATCATCTACTTCAAAAATAATCGAACGGGCAAATAAAGAATCATGCAGACTTTGGGACGGATCCTTTCGGTTATATCCACCATACAATCGGATTCCAGCTGGAGGTGAAATATTAACTTTGGAAGCACCGGCATAAAAAACCTTTTCCTGTGCAAACAGAAAATTTTCAGTAAAAAAAATAAAAATCAGCGTTGTTATCAATGTTGTTAACTTCATCATATCATTCAGATTATTCTATTTATTATCTTTTAATCCTTAATTCATCCAGTGTAATAATATCTTTATGATTCATCAGTTCCCTGGTACCGGGATTTTCAATAATGGCCACTCTATTACCCCTCCAACCGTGCCATTGGAGATAATAAGCTGCCTTCCCTTTAAAAGCATCAATGACTATTGTGTTTTCCAGTGTACCTCTTTGATCATTTGCTCCAAATTCCCCAACCACATATATCTTCCCAGGGGCTTCTTTCATATATTGTTCATATCCGGAAGTAACAGGTTCATCATTATAAATATCTTCTCCAACAATATCTACATAATTGTCACCAGGATAATAATACATGACATTTTTTAATTTACTGTCTGGCAATACGGCATTGGGGCTATAAATCCAGATAAGGTTATCAAGACCCTTTGTATTCGTAAAGTAATTATACATATCTCTCCAGAGCGCAATATATTCATCCTTATCCCGACCACACCACCAGAACCAATCTCCATTCATCTCATGAAGTGGACGCCACAAAACAATAACCTCATTATCACGGAGGTATTGTAATGCGCTTGCGACTTTATCCAACTCTTTTCTCCAGTACATATACGCTGGATGACCCGGAGTCAATAATTCTTTTAACTCATCTCCATTAGTTCCACCGATTTCCATATCACGCACTCCGCCAGCCCAGGGATTAAGTGCGTGCCAGTTAACAGTTACCAGGCCTCCTAATTTCCAGTGATCATTTAATTTCCTGGCAATACGCATCATATCAACATCCGCCTGCCAGCCTAAGTCAGCTCCAATTAAACTCACGAGCTTTCCAGTTTTGTCTCTCAGTTTCAAAACCAGGTCATCATAACCTCCATCCACTATCCTTTCACCGTCACGGCAATGTTGCCCCACAATTATTTTTTCCTGTTTAACAACTTCTCTGAAATAATAAAGGATATCGTTCCTGGATTGGGCCTGGCTTCTATAACATAAAAAAATAAAAAATATTATGAGGAGCGAATAATACCTGTGTAAATTGTGCATGATTATAAATGTATGTCTGAAAATACGAATTGTCTTCCAAAGTCAAAAAAGATATTACATTTCATCCAGCCATCGTGGCAACGGTTTTGGTAATGGTTTTTTCCCATAGAAAAAATCATCGAGCTTTAGTGCAAGGAATCTGAAGAATTTAGAGTGCTTAATTCCCCAACGAATCAATTTGTGCCAGGAACGGTTTGGGTGAGAGTACGGACATACAGACATACACCTTCCACAATCAGTACCCGCTTTACACCAGAATGTAAAGCATGATTCGGAGTTAATTTTCCAACGTTTAATGCCATAGACTATCACGGGATCACCATAAGGAATGGAATTACCAGGACAACAATCAGCACATTTATTACACATTCTACAAAAATCAATAACTGAATTCTGTTTAAAATATTCATCGGGTACTAATTCCATATCAGTTGTAACCACGCCAATGCGTACTCTGGGTCCAAGATCTGGTGTCATCAATAATCCCATACGTCCAATCTCTCCCAAACCGGCATCTCGTGCAACGAGGGGACAAACAACCTGGTAATTGCCATCGATGTGAGCTCTGGCATTATATCCCAATTCTCGAATATCTTCAGCAATTTGTGTGGCTATTTTTCCGGCATTTAAATACTGTCTGGCAGATTCCATTACGATAGATGCTTTGGGTGCTGCTCCTACCATTTCACCCTCCATTTCAACAATAAAAGCCAGGGCATACTGGTGGGTGATTTTAATTTCATTTCCATATTCTGATCTCCGCCCTTTATGTGAATAAAAATGATAATCCCTTGCAACTGTAATGCCAGTATCGTGGGCACCCAGGTTTTTAACCTTATTTTTGAGTAATCCGCTTATTAATTGTGAACTCAATTCAATCTTATTTAGACTGGGTTTGCCATCAACAATGTGGTGGAGTTGATCTACCTGTGAAAAGTAATTGTCTGCCGCTTCAAAGGCCTTTTTATGATAATAAACAGATTCTGGTGAAAGTAATCCGGGTTCCTTTCGAAAATTGTTATCCAATGTTTCATGTTCCGGATAATTTTGATAGTAAGCCTTGTACTTTTCACTTCCAGGAATAAGCTTCCAGCGAGAGAACATAATATCGCGCTCATCGTATCGTTTCGTCGGAAAATCTTCGGTTATTTCCGGATTTGCTTTAAGGGGAATGATGAATAAAACAAGTAAAGCGATCCCCAATCCAATAACAACATAAACAGCAAATTCCAGTTCCAAAAAATAAATTGTCGCAGCGAAAATAAATATTAACAGAGAAAGGACTAGAGTCTTCCGGAAGGCTCTTTTTTCACCCTCATTGGAAAACATTAACGCGAAAGAGAATAGGATAAATATTAAGATTATGGCAATATAGATTATTGCATTAAGCATTATCTATTCTCTTTCTCAGTCAAGGATTTCCATAACATCCTACATCATTCCTACCCAAATCATCCACCACATACAAAATGATATTTGGATGTGTTTTCTGTGATATGCCATCAGGAGATTGGCCAACCTAATCTGTTTTGCATCCAAAGAAAATGATAATAGATGCTAATAGAATGAAAGAATTTTTCATAATATGGAAAGTTAGGCTCTTTGAATACAAATGTTCTAAGCAGGTAATTCTCTTTTTCTGCTAACCATATATAATAGGATCAGTATAGTCCCGATCATGACAGAAACATCCGCCATATTAAAAATACCGGTTCCAACAAATCCCAAATCGATATGTAAAAAGTCTGTTACAGTACCATAAACTATCCTGTCAAAAATATTACCTATTCCACCTCCAATGATAAATGATAAACCGATAATAATTCCCTTATCCAGTCCAGTCCGTACCAATATACTCACCAATAATATGATCAAAGCAATGGCCGGTATTATGAGTAAAAAAATACTTCTTAATATCGGATGCATAGATGATCCCATTCCTAAAAAAGCGCCGGCATTTTCCACTTTGGTAAGAATTACATGATCACTAAGTACCTCGATCATTTCATTATATTCTAACCTCTCTCTAACTACTGATTTTGAATACTGGTCACATCCAATGTTCATTATAATCAGTGATAAGATAAAGAGGGTTCTTAAGATTTTATTCCAATACATACTCAGCACTTAAAAAATATGACGAAATAGTTCAATGGAAAGTTACATCACTATGATACTGTTATGTTTCGCTCGATACTAAAATATGAAAGATTTCTGAAATAGTCGTAATTTCCGGCAGTCTGCAATCTCTTTTAATTGAATAATACAGGTGATTATTGTAAAAATGATAATGATATTAAATTACCATTCATAAACCCAGACATAGGTAGTATAGATGGTTTCAGGAGGATCATGAAAAACTTTGTTGCCAATCATTTCACCACAGCGATTGGTCAATCGCAATCCATTCTGAAAAAAAACCGGATCATCTTCGTGTAATCTGTAAGCAGAAAACTCATTTTCCTTTTTGTCAAAATGAGTCAGGCCAGCCAGCATATTATTATATCGGCCTTTATTGAAATAATAGGTCCCAAGGAAATAGTCCTCAAGTCCAGAGGATAGAAATAAGGGATCTTTACTATTACCCATGTACGCTCTTACACATGCTTCCATATAACTGAGGTCCTTCCAATGCCCCGATTTCCTCAATCCTTTTGCTGCCATTGTAACCTGGTAAACCATCCCTTTTCCTTCAATATCGCACATGGAAAACTCTTCTAATGGTTTTGCCACGTGGTTTTCAAGTTTATACAATTTCACACGAGCCTTGTCGGGCAGTTTTACTCCTGAGTACTCAATAGGAAGATTTTCCGATCCTCTGAAAATCCACCAGAACTCCTTATCTTCTTCCGCCTCTGGAGCTAACTGTGCAGTGATACGAATACTTTTCCCAAATGGAATCTTATACGTATTATAGATGCCGCTGTTCCCTCCAATATTTCCCATGCGTTCCGTACCCCAGGGTGCGTAATTATCGCCAAATCCGATACCATGACCCAGAAACAATTCCATATCGATGGAAGCATCTTTCTCACCATCTACATAAATCCGAATTCGAGTATATTCAACTCCCTTGAAACTTCCACCAAACCACATATGGGTAAGACAGCCCTTCCCCTTATAACTGAACAGTTCGGCTTCAACATCTTTTTTAAGGATATTTTGTTCTTTACCCATGGTTCCAAATGTTTTAAGGTCATCGAGGTCAGAATTATCATAATTCTCTCCAGGATAAAGATCGATCCCAAATGAATGGGATGAGATTAAAAAGGTTATAATTAAGATTGCCGTGAGTTTCATATCAATTATTTTTTTTACAAGATATAAACTTAAGCAAATTGTGTGAAATGGAAGGTTAAGCTATCTTTGAGATATATCAGAGATTCACTAATTTTTAGGATAAGAATCTTAAACCACGGTTAAACTCAAAAACATTCTACTTTAAAAGTGAAACTTAGATAATGAAACAAATTATATTACAAACATTGGTTCCTGCATTCTTATTGTTATTCCTTGCAGATTGTTCGACCAGGAAAGACCTTCTGACAATTCAATCAGGAAGTCCTGAAAAAATGGTAAAACACCTGTATAATGCCGTTTCTGTGGAAGCAGGTAAGAATTATGATTGGGATGAAGTACGGTCATTCTTTATAAAAGATCCGATTATTGTACTACGGACCAGCAAAGAGGAATCAACCGTATTTACCATGGAAGGATTCGTCAATGACTTCAAATCTTTTGTGGAAAGAGCAAAAATTATTGAATCTGGTTTTAAAGAAGAAATTATTGAAATGAGATCAATAACCATCGGAGATATATCTAATATTATTGTCGTCTATGAAGCCAGCATCCCTGGTTCAGGGAAGCTTCCTCAAAGAGGTATAGATATAATTCATCTTATCAATACAGATGATGGCTGGAAGATATCCAGTATTGTTAATGAAATTCCTGATCCATCCAAATCACTAAATCTGGATCTTTCGAATGTAGATTTGTAAATATCAAAATATGAAAAAAATATCGACATCCATTTTTCTCATCCTGTGCATCCTGAATGCCCTTGCTTATGAAGTAGAGAAGAGAACAGCAGAAGGTTTCAAACAGGAATTAAAAACAAAGTTGCAATTGATGGCCATTGCAGAAAACTGCATTGACGGATTCAGTGAGAAAATCCAGGGAGGTGAATATGGATATCCCTGTGTCAGAAAGGATTGTAAAACAGCCATGATCTCACGAACATCTGATGGGAAAACAGGGTTTGAGTTTTATACAGGGGTAGTACCCGAAGACTACGAGAAGAAAATGATTTCATTCTTTTTCTATTCAGATGTCGACCTGAATGTGCATGGTGTATACGATTTATATATTAATGATCAACCAGCTTTCGCTTTTATTTCAAGCAATGAAACCATACTAACCGAAGAGAATCCTGCTGGAGGCGAACTGAAGTATTACCTGGTAGAACGCGATCGAAATAAGGATGGTATTGGATGCCTTACCATGACCATTCCAACCTCTATGATAAAAAAAGGTGAAAGAGCGAGAATCAGGGTGATGGGACGAAAACACAATAACTTCGGCTGGTTTATGATTTTTATGTGTGATGATGCAGTAAATCATTTAAAGAAATCCACTGAAAGTGAAGCATGGTATGACATTAATTATAACCAATCTTCAAAAACGTTATCCATCGAGGGATCTGAAAATCTGATCGGGAAAGAGGCGAAATTATTTATGCTTGGTAAAACACATAACATAAAATTCGATAGAAAAAACGAGGCAGCCTTTGTAAGTATCAATACTGAATTAAGGCATGGAGAAATCAGGCTATTTAATAAAACTACTGAATTCTTCCAGTTGAACATCCCTGAAAATCCGGATTTCAATGCTGCATATATAGCTGGAGAATTTGTTATTGATATCACCGGGGAAAAAAAGGATAAAAGTCTAAATATCTGGATCGAAAGAAGATATAGTCCACAAATAATGGAAAATTTCGACAGGTTCAAAGGGACGACTTTTAAGAACTCAAAAATGTATTTCCTTAATTCGAGCCACCAGGATATTGCCTGGATGGATAGCCCGGAGAAGTGCGTGATAGAGCGGGATACAATGCTGCTAACACCAATTCTGGAGCAAGCAAGCATCCGGAATACATATAGTTTTGATGTGGAAGATGTATTAATGCTGAAGGAATATATCGGACGACACCCGGATCGAAAGGCTGATATCCAGAGATTGCTTGATGAGGGGAAAATCGCATGTGGCGCTTCTTTCATACAACCCTATGAGGAAATGTATGCCGGTGAGGATCTGGTGCGCCAGTTTTACCTGGGGAAAAAGTGGCTGAAAAAGAACTTTAATGGTTACGATGCTAAAGCGTACTGGAACCTGGATGTACCCGGACGTACTATGCAAATGCCACAGATCATGAAAAAATCTGGAACAAAGTACTTGATTGCCAGCAGACATGAGATGGGATTATTCAAATGGGGCAGTCCGGATGGATCGTATATTCACTTCTATTCACCAGGTCATTACGGAGACGATATTATTGAGCTATCAGGTGACTTTACCCGGTCTTCCCTTTTATTGGCTCAAAAAAGTGCCTTCTGGAGCCAATTCTACACAGCTGATCAAGCCATCCCTGTTATGTCCTGCCAGGATATGCTCCCGGCTATTGATTATTCCAAACTAATTTCCAGTTGGAATTCCATGAATGAGATTAAGAATACAAAAGGTAAATCCGAAAAAATATCCGTGCCGGAAATCGAACTCGCAACTGGAGAAAGGTTTATGGATGAAATGGTCAGCAAAGCTTACGGATTGACTGAAATTGTTGGAGAAAGGCCAGCTGTCTGGTTATATATCCATGGGCCATCACACCAGCAGGCACTATCCTACAGCCGAAGAGCTGGGATGTTGCTTCCAGCAGCGGAAAAATTTAATACAATCGATGCCATACTTTCTAATTCATTAGAATATTATCCATCTGAAACACTCAACCAGGCATGGGAAAATAAAATATATCCAGATCACGGTTGGGGTGGAGTTCATGGTGATATTACTGATAATCTATTCAAGGCAAAGTTTAAATCTGCTTCTTCTACTGGGGAAGCACTTCTGAAATCATCCCTTTTATCCATAGCATCAAGAGTGAAAACCAACACTCAAAATGGACTACCGATTATTCTTTTCAACAGTCTTTCCTGGGAAAGGACCAGTCCGGTATGCGTAAAAGCTAATTTCAAAAAAGGGCAAGCCCTGGATGTAAAAATCTCAGACCTGGCAGGAAAGAGATTAAAGTCTCAATTAAGTAAGGTAGTAAATTACGATGACGGCAGTATAAAATCAGCTGAGGTATGTTTCATTGCTGAAGATGTTCCATCCATTGGATATAAAACCTTCTACATCAATCCGGCTCAAAAATCACAGAACCAGAATAGCATGATCCCTGAAACAATCCAAAACCACTTTTACAGGATCAGCCTTGAGAATGGCGGGATAAAACAAATCCACGATAAAGAATTAGCAGTAGATATTCTTGATACGGATAAATTTCTTGGGGGAGAGGTATTTACCATGAAATCAGTTGGCTATGGAGCAGGAGAGTTTTCCAAAATCCAGCAGCCGTCGATGACAGGCTTTGATAAAGTGAGTACGCATGCACCAAAATGGGAATTGGTTGAAAATGGATCCGTGTATATTCGATTCAGACTCAGACAACAGATCCTGCATGCAGTAGTTGAGCAGGAACTAACAATGTACAATGATATAAAACGCATCGATATTGAAACCGATATTAAAAACTGGGAAGGTGTGTTGTATCGTGAATTCCGTATGGCATTACCTATAGATATGAAGGATGGCCAGGTTTCGTATGAGGTACCATTCGGAATCCTGGATGTTGGAAAAGGCGAAATAGAAGGTGCAGCAGGAGAACGGTTCAGCCAGATATGTGCGGAGGTCCATCCCCGGGGAATAATGGATTGGATAGCTGTCAATAACGATAAATTTGGAGTAACCATGAGTTCCTCTGTGGCCGTGGCTGACTATATAGATCCTACTGACAGTCCTTCTGAAAATACGATTTTGCAACCGATCCTTTTTGCCTCAAGAAGATCTTGTCATGGACTGGGACCGGAATATCTTCAAACTGGTAATCATCATTTCTTCAATTCCATCACCTCTCATGCACCGGGGAAAACAATTTCCGCTCAATTCGGGAAAGAGGTGAATGAACCTCTGTTTGCAGTTGTAAATCCACAGATGTATCAATCTGCCAGCCTGCCAGAAAAAATGGGATTCTTTTCTATTGACAAGAACACTGCCATCATTTCCACCATTAAAAAGTGTGAGGATGATGAAAGTATAATTATCAGGGTATATGATTTATCAGGTGAGGATTCTGATATCCGGATTTCATCTTTCACAGATATAGAAAGTATGATACCTACCAACATTATTGAAGAAGAGAACGGAAGTGAGAAAAAAGTTGACGGCAATCAAATCAATTTAAAACTTGGACATCACGCTATTGAGACTATAAAGCTGAAATAAATAAGTGTGTTAACAGTGTCAACTCTTTGAGCCCTTTGTTGTTAATTTTTGTTTTAGCTTACCATCCTGATAATCAGAAATATTTTTTAAAAAAAAATAGTTTTGTTGCCACCGTTCGATCCCTACTTGGCATCATATATTCAGGTCTTTGCTTCTGTGTTGCACTAAGAAAATCAGGCAAACCATAGGAAATGTCTGTTAAGCAAATTTCAATATTATTTTCATTTTCAAATTTTAATTCCAAATCAATACCCTCAGGTGTTAAAGTATAATAATGAATGAGATACCATTCAGTCATTCGAAATGGATGAATTTCTTTCAATTCAGAGTTATTTATACTTGCACGAACATTCTTCGAATCTGATTTCATTTGAATACGAAATTGATTTGCATTCCTTTGTGATTCTAAATGAAGTTTTAAATATCTATAGTCATCTCCAATGCTATCATTTATAACAGTAATAATTGGCGATGGGAGAGGTTCAGTTGTAACTGTATTTTTCAAATGTTTACCAGATCGAAAAGGAAAGACATTAGTCAATTGCTCGATTTCTGGATTCTTTGTAAGAAAATTACTTGTCCATTCATCAACTGTTTTCTCATAGCTAGTCCAAAAGGTTTCATTCTTGTCAACATTTGTAGCATAGATTAGGGAATTCTGTTTTTTGTACCGTTCAGAATAACTTAGGTTAATTGATCCTTTCAATAGAAAAAATATTCCAAAGACTAATGTTAATGTCGATATCAACCAGGGTTTAATTTTTGTTATTATTTCAATATGTGGAATTAAAAGACTCAAGCAAAGAACTGTGAATATGATTGATAACCCTGCGAATCTTAATCCCATAGCATTCTGGAACATTAAGGTTGAATATGAGAACCAAATTAGAACGGGAGTCGCACAGATTATAAATAAGAAAATGCTCAGTGCTGAATATTTCAATTGGTTTTTCTTACTAAGGAATAATCCGATTGGAATTAAACTGAACAGCAAAGTCCATGTGAACACATAGCTAAGACCTTTCATCATAATACTTGTTATAACCATAATTATTGCCCACGTGATAAATGAACCAATAGTTAATTCCCATACATTTGTTTTTTTTCGAAACAGTAGATATATGAATGCTGATATCATAATTATTGCCAAAGATGTAGCGATACTTATTCTATTGCTCCAATACAGAAGGATTAGCATTAATATTGTAAATACAATTACATGCCACAGCCTAATTCCTCTGAATAATAGATTATAGTATATAAAAGATATAGCTATAGCAATTCCAACAAAACCAAGAAGTATTATTTTGTTATTGTACGCTAATAACCTTGTATCACTATCAGGATAGTACTTAACCAGAATAAAATATATGCATGTAATTACTGCAGGTGCAATTACCAAGTGAATAATTGAGGCGATAAAACCTTTAAAAATATTAATCGTTCTGATAATGTTACGTTTTACCCCAATTATTAAAATAAGAATAAGCAAAAGACTGGTCAATATAACCAATGGTAATACCCACGAATATGAATAGTACACGAATCCGTAACCTATGGTATTAAAATAAACTGCATTTCCCTTTGTTGAATTATTAAAATTAATATTCCCAAAATGTTTTACTAAAGAGGTAGCATAAGAACCATGATGCTGTATTGATTCAAGACTAATATTATCATAATTATCTCCGTATGAATGAATATCAAATTGGTCATCAGCATATGCAAAATTGAACCCTTTATACCCACTGTTTTTAAAAGCAGTAAAGTCTGTACCCATCGGCATATACTGAAATACTTCATTACTGCCTGAATTTGCCATCGGGTAAGGAACTGCTTTTGCAAACTCTGAAATAATCCATTTATTATTTGAACTGGTTTCAATCATTGAACTTTGCCCTTTTGATCCACCAGCATCAAAATTTAAAACAAGTCCAACATCTTTTGCCAAAGGATGTTGATCAACAAATGCTTTTGCACCATACAGTCCTATCTCTTCACCATCAGTAAACAGAAAAATAACATCATTACGAAAAGTTTCAATTGTCAGGAGGACTCTTATTGTTTCAAGCATTGTAATTACTGTAGATCCATTATCATTCGCGCCATACGAATCCTCAACCGAATCGTAATGTCCCATTACCAATATTGCTTTGCTATTATGTGTTCCCGATACTTTGACAATTATATTTTCAACTCTTGCGGCTCCATATTTATATGGAAAAAAAACATCAGCAATCTGTAGTTCGGGTTCAATACCTAATTTCTTCATTTCATCCATTATATAATCTCGAACTTCTAAATGCTCAGTAGTCCCAATAGGATGTGGAGCAGCAGTAATTTTTGGCAAGTACTTTATCGCTCGTTCTGCTGAGAATGCATCTAATGAGGCATCTGCAGGAACAACTTTGGGAGGTTTGTTTAGATAAAATCCAATTACTATAATAACTATAAGTGTAATGAAAACTGACAGACTCATAGTTAATTCGCTTTGGTGCTTAATCTTCATTTTTATTGATATTAATTGAGAACCAATTTTTGAATTAATGATATGGATTACCTATACTTAATACCCCGTACGAACTTGCTACATCCTATTTAATTTTTCAGAGACCATTGGCTTTAATGATCTTCCTCAAATATTCTGCACCGGATTTATAAGATTGAAGTCTTTCATTGTTACCAAATGGCAGGCTATTAAATTCTTTAATCCCTGGAATTTCTCCCACCCTTATTCTTTCTTCGCAATTTTGGGCAAGTCTTTCAAATTCCAATATATCTTCATCAGTCATGTCCGGAAAATGTTTACGCCATTCAGGATCATACATCCTGATAAGATTTTCGGCCCGGTAATCTTCAAAAGATAGATGCAGGTCAGGACAAGATTTACCAAGGATTTTCAGAGCTTTTTCCCAGTCAACGATTCCCTGATCAACAGTTCTTAGTTGCTGAACAATTCCTTCTTTTGTTCGGTATAATATACCATCCTTACAATGTGTCATATGTATGAAAGAAGCCAGCCGATTAATGGCATCCATCGGTACATCCCCGCTGAGAGGAAGATTCCCTGTATCAAGGGTAACACCAAGAACATCAGGTCCAATTTCATCAATGAGTCTCAATAGTTCATGCGATGTTTCATCCCCATGTGTTTCCAGGTTTAAGCGACATCCCAGATCCTGCAATAATGGTTTTAGCATAAGTATGAATTTCTTCATCGCGAAAAGCTGATCCTCCCAGGAAACATCCGTTCTGAAACGATCATAGGCCACAAAAAACGGATCTCCATGAATGGAGTGTCCTGAAACCGCATACAATTCAGTGCAGTCTATCTCCCTGGCAGCTTTAATCATCATTTCAACAGCGAGTCGATAGTCACCATTTCCAAATCTTCTGACATGTGGAGTTTCAGCAGTATTATACGGATTCATCCACCCAGCCCCGGAATCCAGGTACAATCCCAGTTGGTCAGCATGAGTCTTTATATCAGCCAATTCGTGTTCATCAAGTGTAGGACTCAAATCAAGCATTGTCCTGAAAAACACTCCGTCAAAACCATGTTTATCTGCAAAATCCAGAATTGCTATAGGGCCATTGGATTTTACTGCGTAAAGCTTATCCGCATCTACACCAACTTTCATCCCTGTCTTTTTTCGGATTGATTCTATTGGTCTTGATTCTACTGGAGATATAAGGCCTGGAATACCAGATGTTATACCTGAGATGGCAAATAACTGGCCAGTTGCTGATATGAACTTTCGTCGGGATAGTTTACTCATTCGTTTTATTCAAAATCAAGTGAAAATGAACTACCCCGAGGCAGAGCCTCGAGGAATTCTTTAGATTAAAGTCAAACTGCTACTTTTTTAGTTAATGTTGAGAACCCGATTGTTCGATTTCAGCATTAATCATCGGGAAAAATTCCAGAATTTCCTCATCACTAACCTGCCGACCAAATTCAGCAATTTCAAACGCCTCAACATATTTAACTTTACTTGCCTTTTCATTTCCGTACCATTTTTCTAATGTCAAACGATTATCATTAGTCACCATACTGTATGGATATGTATTATGAAATAGAAATTCTTTCTGCTTCTCTTTGCTGGCTAAAACTTCCTCTAATACTCCCTCCAGGTTAGGATTAAATTCAATTACCTGTGATTCGTGTGCCCCACATGCCACCAGTTTTATCTCCCATACTTCATCAATTATTATTGCAATATCCGGGATAAAGGAAAACCGGGTGGTATGAAAATCACGCACATAAACAAAAACCGGCATTTTGCCCATCTTTAATTTTGGAGCCGCCTCCCGAACAATCCAACCGGCAGTCATGTTGTCATTATGCCCCCCTTCAGCGGGATAGTATGTAAAAACAATATCTGCTTTAAAATGCTTGATGCATTGAATTACCTTATCCCGGTTTTCTTCAGTATTCCTTAAAACTCCATCATGATTGTTCAGGACCTCATAATCCACAAGCTTAAGCACTTCCTTTGCCTTCATGGCCTCTTTAAGACGCCTCTTTGCCAGGTCTTCCGGTTTCATCTCGTAATGGCCAGCATCTCCGTTTGTTAACGACAGGAATTTTACTTTGTGACCATCCCTGGTATAAAGGGCAGATGTACCACCAGTATAAATTTCACCTTCATCGGGATGAGCAAAGATTACGAGTACATTTAACTGTTTCCTGGCATTACTTATACAACTTGTAAACAGTAATAATCCAATTAGAGTAAAGGTTTTCATATTAATATCATTAAATCATTCCAGGAAGATAAAATGGTAAGTAGTAAGAAGTAAGCATCTAGGATAAGCAAATTACAGAATTTTATGTTCGGTTGAAATTAGTTTTACGGCTCATGTTTCGTAATTTAAAACGATACCCACATCATTCCATCAGCTTAATCTGCACATTGAAAGTACTGCCATCTGTTTTTGGGCCCACATTGTCAATACTACAAGCCAGATAAATGGAAAGCGGATAGCCGTTCTCATCTATCAGTAATTGTGGGCGTTCCAGATTATCAACTTTTATCCTTCTTCCATCCGTGAGTGTCAGTTCCTTCTTCATAAAAAATGGATTATCAGGGATATCCCAATCAATCCCATCTCTGGACACGAGAATTGCTAATCCAGGCTCCTGTTGGGTGATCTGTCCGGAAAAATCTTTCATTACAGCATAAAACAAATCATCTTTCTTATTATACCACACATAAGGATCCTCAGCAGAGGCAATCCTGCCATCTTCCATCTTAATATCAAAAACGAAATTATCAAGAGCTAAAAACGGGCCAACAGGACTGTCGCCAATAGCTAACCCGTGAACACCTCGCCAGTATGGATCATAAAGGTTCCCTTTGAAGTAAAGCAGATATTTTTTCTTGTTTGGATCGAAAACCACAGAAGGATTAACTACAATCATGTTGTCTGGTTTTGCTTTAACACGCCGTGGCGAAGGATTTACTACATTATCTTTCTTCACCCTTGTTCGGGGACTCAGTATAGGTGTTGCCGACCTGGTATAATCACCATTCAGCAGATCTTCAATATGCCTGAAAGTTACCACACCGATTTTCTGGTTTTGCTGTATCCTGTTCCTGAAATCAACATTTTCTCCCCTGGATCCATGAGGCTGTTCCCCGGGGTCATTTGAACCGATATAATACAGGTAATACATATTACCAAATTTCTGAATATGTGGATTATGCACTCCCTGAGCATCCCAGGCATTCGGCTCACCTTCATGTCTCCTGCCCTTCAGGATGACCTTTACAAAACGAAAATTCCGGTCCGGATAGTTGGAGACAGCATAACAGATCTCAGAGTTGATAAGCCAACCATCACTGAATTTTGGATGTTCAGACCCGGCGATCCACCTCGAAAAGAACATATGATATTTCCCATACCTGCCTTTAACCACACTTCCTCCCCAAACAAAATAACCTGGGATTTCAAGGATTGATTGACCATCCAGCATGCGACTATCTCCAACATAGGTCAACTCCGCATCAACTGGTTCTGTTTTCATGCTATATTGCCCAAATGATACCGCAGAATAACAGAATGTTGCTGCAATTATTAACAGCTTGAAATAGTGTGGTTTATTTAAAAAATAATTCATAAAGCGATTTTAAACCTAATTTCTATTTCAGCCAAATATCATGCCGATTCTTATCAGAGATGCTATCTCTATATAGAGATGGCATCTCTTTGGATTTGTCCCTTAGTTTCACTAATTTGTAGAGGTAGACTTTTTAAAATTTCGATAGGATCTAACTATTATCAGGATCAATATAATTTCCGAGATTTTATCCTTATTACATAGATATATTTAACTACTAAATCACCATAAACATGAAAAAATTCAACGTATTTTTTACAATTATTTTATCCCTGACCATTGGATCAAATGCAATCTGTGCTCCTGAAATAAACAGAATCCGACAGAATGAAGAAACTGTTGGACTTTACAACAAATTTGAGGTTGTCCTTGATTTGAAAGCAGACTTTGCTAATCCGTTTGATCCGGATGAAATAAGCATTGACGCAGTATTTACCTCTCCTGCTGGAAAACAGTGGAAGATTCCGGGTTTTTATAACATGGTTTCCTTTAATTCCATATGGATGGTTCGTTTTTCCCCACATGAACTGGGTGAATGGAAATATGTTATTTCTATTAAAGATAAAAATGGGGAAACTAAATCAGATGTTGGATCATTTAAGGCTATCCCTTCACCATACCATGGTCCAATAAAAGTTGCTGATAATAAAAGATACCTGGAATATACAGACGGAACTCCTTTCTATGGAGTCGGATTCTGGTTTAATGACGAACTGACATACCGGTCAAACGATGGCAGAATTACATCCGATGAATTGGATAGATTGAAAGAGCTTGGGTTGAACTTCATAAGTTCATTTATCATGCCAATTGAAACAATGGGAACAGGTCTTGGTCGATATGATCAAAACTTATGCCGTCGTTGGGATAAGGTTTTTGAAATGTGTGAGGAAAAGGATATTCAGTTAAGTTTCAACTTCTGGTTTCATAATTTCATATCAGAAACGGTCTGGAGCCATGGATGGCACACAAATCCATATAATACGGTCTGTGCATCCAAAGATTTCTTTAAAAGTGAAGAAGCGTGGAAATACCAGGAAAAACTGTACCGCTATTTCATAGCTCGTTGGGGATACAGCCGGTCCCTGGCCATCTGGTTTATTGTTGATGAAGTAAATGGAACAGATGGATGGCGAGCAGACACCGCATCTGCAGCTAACTGGGGAAAGAAGATCCATGAATATTTCAAAGCCAATGATCCTTATAACCATCCCACCACTGGTACCCGAAGTGGAGGGATCCGAGAATGGTGGCAGGAAGGGTATGAGATATTTGATTTACCCGGACGAGAAATCTATGAAGCGCAGGGATTCCCGATAAACAGAAATGGAAAAATCACAGCGGATGATACTCACCCCCTTACTTATAGCTATAATAATTATGCTGGCCAGATACGCAAATTATGGAATGGCTGGGAAAAACCATGCCTCATCCCTGAAACAGGATATGACCATACTTATTATGAACCGAGTCAACCCGGATACCTCGCTCAATATCATAATGCGCTCTGGGTAAGTCTTGCCTGTGGCACTTCCATGAGTCCATTCTGGTGGTCATATAACAGTTTCATTAATGATAATATGATAACTCACCAGATTCTGAATCTCAGGATGTTCACTGATGAGATCCCTTTTTCTAAGTTAACTGGCCTAACACCTGTGGAAGGGACATTCACCAATGGAGACGCCTTTATTATGAAAAGTGATCAGCTGGTCTTTGGTTGGGCAGTAAATCCCAGAACTGATGCAACTGGTGAGACGGTCACAATTTCCGGTCTTGAAAAAGGCAATTATAAATTGCGACTGTATCATACCTGGAGAGGCAGATTCATTCATGAAGAAGAATTAGAGGTTAAGAAAAAGTCAGCATCTTTTACGGTTCCCACATTGAAAGTAGAACGGGGACATGCTAAATATATAGGTGAAGATGTTGCATTTATATTGGAGCCGGTAGAGTGAATTAATGAATGAGTGAGTGAATGATTGTGTGATTCATTCATTCACTCATTGACTCACTCATTCACTGATTAATATCATTCCGCCAGTAATCCGCATGATAATTCGGGCCATCGGCATTCCAGATCTTGGTGACTATGTCGATGTCTCCGTCTCCATCAATATCTGCAAGTGAAGCATCATGCCAACCCGGATTATCAACCTGAATAACGACAGGCATAAATTCCGGTGTTTGTGCGCCATTATTTTCCCATATAACGCCTCTTTCCTTCAGTCCAACCGGCTTCATGGCTATAAGACCTCTATCCACCATATACACATCCGGATCTTCCTGTTCACCAGCGAAAATATCCAGATCCCCATCCAGATCGAAATCAGCCAGCCCCAGTGAGTGAAATGATCCTGTACCAGGAACATCCCCCTCCTTTGTTGGTGGATCGGGGAGCAGATGACTTATCCATTCTTTACCTCCTTCTTTATTTTCAATCCAGTACACATGGCCATTGCCCGTATCACAATGACTATAGATGATATCTTTATCACCATCATTGTCTAGATCCTCAATCCAGGATCGGGTACTCCGACCATAAGATGCCTTTGGTACAGGTGTAAAAGGCCATTCTACTTGCTCCCACTCTCCTATTCCTTTTCCTGGATTGGCAAACCAGAATCCCGGTATTATGGCATCAACATCCCCATCGGCATCAATATCGGCAGCACCCCTGGGTGCGAGACCGCCATGATCGTCATGCCCATCTGATATAACAAATTCTTCCAGCTCATTTGAAACATTAAACCAGGATAATTTTTTCCCATTATAAGCCATTATGTCTTCAATACCATTTCCATCCACATCCAATGTGATAATATCATGCCCTCTGCCAGGGTAATCGACAGGGCTCCATGGCGTATCCGGATTTTCCATCAAATTGCCTGGATTCCTGAACCAAACCCTCGAAAAAACAATATCCGTCCAGCCATCTTGATCGATATCCAGTGCAGTTGTACCCAGGGTATTTTCAAGTCCAGTGTGATTGCCAATAAAATGTCTGATCCAGGTTGAATCATTCCTGTATTCATACCAGTATGCACCTTGAACTACTTTTCTAGAAAGGGCAAGATCAAGGTCTCCGTCTCCATCGTAATCGGCCAAAGTTGGTCCTCCAGTACCATATCTTTCGCCAGGTAAAGATTCATCGATGGAAAAGTGTTTCCATGCAGTCAAGTCCTTTTTTTCTGGAAGATTACTGCATGCAAATAGAAAGAAGATTGTGACTAATAAATATCGTTGTCTCATGATAAAAAAGTAGTTAATAAACTCAACATGAAAATAAGCAAAAATTTGCCCAAGCGAATCCTTGTGATATATTTTTATTTTCTGGTTCAAGGTTTCACCTGGACAATGATCATTCCGTTTCCATATAATATACATCCAGCAAATTCAGCACCTCCAGATTACTTTCCAACCGCTCTGAAAAATCTTGCCAGTCCTTTTTATCATTTTCAGTCCATCCAACTTCAGACAATGCAATCAACCTTGGAAAAATCTGACGGTTCATTTTCGGAACTGTTCGATCGATGTGGGACCAGAAATTAGCCTGACAACCAAGGATCTTATCGTGAAATTTCTTTTCAAGTCCGACTGGAACAGGATCAAATTCATAAACCTTTTCAAGGGGTATCTTCTCATAGGTATAATCAAAATAACAGTGTGAGGTCGGTGACATAACAACGGGGTGTCCTTTCTCAGTGGCCTTGATGGTATGATCCAGGTCACCATGCCAGAACATAATTGCTGCGTTGGGGGCCAGCCCACCTTCCAGTATCTCATTCCAGCCGATCATAAATTTACCTTTAGAATTCAGGTGTTTCTCCATCTCCTTAATAAACCAGCTCTGAAGTTCAAATTCATCTTTTAGCCCTTCATCTTTCATCCTTTGCTGGCATTTTGGGCATTCTTTCCAGTGCGTTTTTGGTGCCTCATCCCCTCCTACATGAATATATTCCGAAGGAAATAGATCGCAGACTTCTGAGAGAACATTCTTCGTAAAATCCAGGGTATTATTGTTCCCAACACATAATACCTCTTCATGGATACCTGGTCCTTTAAAAAAGGGATGGATCTTATAAGTCTCTCCAGTGCACGATAACTCAGGAAATACAGAAAACACCTCAGCAGAATGCCCGGGCATTTCGATTTCAGGAACAATTACCACATTTCTTTCACTGGCATAGATGATTATCTCACGAATATCTTCCTGGGTAAAATAGCCCTCTCTTTCTGGAGGTTCATCATAACTTTCATGAAATTTTGAAGCAGTTTCTGTCAATTCAGGGTATTTTCTTATCTCAAGCCGCCACCCCTGATCATCAGTCAGGTGCATGTGAAGGACATTCATTTTATATAATGAAAGTATATCGATCATATGCATAGTTACTCGTTTGTTGAAAAAAGTCCGACTATAATCGATCATCAGTCCTCTCCACGAAAACCTCGGATTATCCTCAATTTGCACACATGGAATTTGCCAACTTATATCATTAACTTCTGCTTTACGGAAAATCTGTTTTGGCATCAATTGTCTTAGAGTCTGAATGCCATAAAAAATCCCTTTTTGACCGGATGCAGAAATTGTAATATGATTCTCTGTCACTTCAAGAAAATACCCTTCCTCCCCGTAACGATCCAGATCTTCCTCTAGTTGTAACCTGATAAAATTATCCTCAACCAGAGTCTTAGTCATACCATTAAGATAAATCCTGAGATTAAAAGATGTAGCCGGTTCCAAATATCTGGTTAACTGTCGAGCACTACATTTCAGGGTACTATCTGCTACTACTACTGTTTCAGTATTCAATTCAAAGAATCCATAATTAACCACGATCTCATTTGGTTGTGGAATAATGGATATCTTACCTTGTTCCTGGGCGAAAAGCGAAAACATAAAAAATAAAAGTGCGATCAATACAATTTGAGTCTTCATGATTCAAAATATCTTTACACCTAATAATTTAGATAAATTCAATATTCAGAACAAGAAAGGAACCTTTTTCGTCATATATTGATTCTATAAATGTATAGTCCGGGGTTTTAAATCCGGGACATTGAATGTTTTTTTTAACTATTTTTTATTATGAACAAATCAGAACAAGCTAAAAAGACGTTTTTATCCGGATTTAATTGTGCACAATCCGTGCAATCATCATTTTCAGAAGAGTTAGGATTGGATCGGGATCTTGCCCTGAAGCTTTCTTATGGATTTGGTGGTGGAATGGGTAAACTCCAGGAAACATGCGGAGCAGTAACAGGTGCATTTATGGCCCTTGGCTTAAAACACGGAATGACAGAGGTGGATCCTGAGGTAAAAGAAGCCAATTATGCAAAAGTGAAGGAATTTACTCAAAGATTTGAGGAGATTCATGGTTCGATTAAATGCATAGACCTCGTTGAAACAGATCTCAACACCAAAGAAGGAGCAGCCTACTTTAAAGAAAATGATCTTTTAAATGAAGTTTGTGCAAAGTGCGTTGGAGATGCCGTTAGGATTGTGGAGGAGATGCTTGGAAAATAGGCTAATTCGATAATTTTAGTATTTGTGAATTCGAGTAAAAAAAGATTTCATGCATCAGATTGGATCAGGCTTCTTTATACCAATCAATTTTCGAATATTTGATTTTCGAACCAATTATTAACAACTTCCATATCAGGTCAAAATAATATTTCTTAAAACAAAAAGTCATGACTGCAAAACAAATAACCATTCTCCTCTTGTCTTTTTTTCTTTTGCATAATCTTATGGCGCAAAACCCTCAGAACCAGGATGATCAATGGTTCCGAAATTCATACCGTAAACTTTTTTTTGATTACCATACTTTCCAGGCAGCCAAGGATGTAGCAATCCATTTTGATGCTGAAAAATGGGCATATCAGCTGGAAGAATCACATGTGCAGGCAGTTTCCTTACATGCTTTATGCTATCGCGGCTGGCGGTATTACCGGAAGGGTGAGGTTGGTTATACACACCCAAAACTTCCCGAAGGTGTAGATATTATTGGGCAGACAATGGATGCCTGCCGAAAACGGGACATCAAAGTAATCGCATATTTCAATGTATGCGGAGGTGAAGCAGCCAAAATGTACCATCCGGATTGGATCATGACGGATGATGAAGGCAATAAACAACGGAAAGTCTCCCTGTTCAGCCCTTATTTTGAGGAATTTCTATTGCCCATACTTGAAGAATTTACAACTAACTATAAGGTAGACGGCTTGTTCTTCGATTTCCTCTATGTATCAAACGAACATGATGTTCATGCGAAGAAAAAATATTGCCGGGACACGGGTAAAGAATACCCAAATGATGAAGAAAGTCCAAACTGGAGCCATTACATAGGGTGGCTACTCAAAGAGGGCAAACGGATCCGCCATGAAGCCATTGAAGCGGTCCACCGTGGAAATCCATCCACCCTTGTAGCTATCAACTGGTCTTACACCCATCGACAGCCAGAAATACCTCCTGAGAATCTGGGATTTTTATCCCTGGATGTCTTACCCTATGACCAGGTATACGAAGCTAGCTTTATCGCCAAAAACTGGGTCACCCTTGGCAAGCCATTTGATATCATGAACTCGGCTTTCCTTCAATGGTGGGGTGACTGGGGCGTTAAGCCGGCTGAAACCATGAAACAGGAATGTGCTGCAGCGATGGCCAATGGTGGCAGGACATGGATAGGATACCAGATCCGGCCGGAGTTTGATGTAGAACCTGCCTTGATGAATGAATTCAGAAAGACCTTCGAATTTGTCAAGGAACGGGAAGATATCTGTAATGGAGCAAAGGTTATCCCATATATAGCCATATTAAATTCAAGCGCGGGACATTTTACCCATAAGCCACTCTTCTTTGTCCCGGACCAGAGTTTACGCGGTGCACATAAAATGCTATTGGAAAGTGGTTTTCACTTTAATATACTTGAAGAAAACACCCTTAAGGATGACCTGGAGAAGTATAAAGCAGTGATTCTTCCTGACCAGAGATATATCAGCCCGGATCTGGCTACTGCACTGAAAGGGTTTGTAAGGGATGGCGGAATTGTAATTGGAACTTCTTATACATCCACACAGGATATTACAAATAACTTTACCGGTCAATTTCAACTGGGTGATCTGTTTGGTATCGAACAGCCCGAAAAGTATGAGCACAACCATGCGTTTATCGTTCTTCAGGAGGATATATTGAATGAAGATGTTCTTAACATGCCTCAACAGTCATTTGGCGAGAGCGTTTTATTCAAACCAACGAAATCGAAAGTCCTGGCGGATTTATGGGAACCTCTTGTGATGGACGATGGCCGCTACGTACACTCCTCATCCCCTCAAGGGAAATATACCGGCAGCCCTGCGATCACTATCAATGAGTATGGTAAAGGAAAAGCCATATTCCTGGGAAATGACATCTTCCAGGCATATTCAAAACGCCCCCAATGGAACCTGAAGAACATGTTCAGAAACTTACTGAATATGACCATCGAGGATAAGTTGATCGAAATGGATGCTCCATCTTCCGTTGAAGTTATCCTTGCCGAAAAAGGATCTACAAAACAGGTACACCTGGTAAATCATTACCGGGAGAAGTCAAGCTGGGAAAGGATCAATATTGCAGAGCATGTATTACCGATATATGATATTGGCGTAAAAGTAAAAACAGAACGGAAGCCTGGATCGGTGAAATTAATGCCAGAAGGAACAGCATTGGATTTCAAGTTTGAAAATGAACAGGTGAGTTTTACAGTGCCGAAACTTCATATATATTCTATAGTTTGTATAGAGTAGGGATTATATGATTATTTGATAAGATGGATAAATTCCATATCCTATCATTCCGCATTCCGCAAACCACCCTGAAGTTATATTTCATATACTTCAGGGCCAAAATCAAAAATCAAAAATCAAAATACGACCCTCGCGCGAGTGATATAGTTCTCCGTGATCTAAGTACCTTCTCCTTGTCTTCCGTGTCCTAATTCATTTCGTTCTTCAATGCTTTCTTCATATGATCTATGATCATCTTATTCACCATCCGTTTAGGCAATCTGGATAAGAGTTTCAAAATCCTGGCGTCCTTTCCTACCAGGTATTCACATTTCGGCTTTTTAGCTGTCAAAGCATGTGCAACTACTTTAGTCACATAATCAGTGGATATTGGTTTTACTCTTTTTTCTGCCCTGTCTCCCGCAACGATAAACATTTTATAAACATCCTGCAGCGCAGGATCCGTATTTTTCCTCATCTCCTGCCTGTAAGCCTGGTTCTTCTCCCACATAGCACTCTCAATGGCCCCCGGTGAAACCAATGAAACATACATGCCAAATTGTTCAAGTTCCATCCTCATTCCATCTGTTAGAGCTCTTACTGCAAATTTAGTAGCCGAATACGTACTATGCCCACAGGTCGACAAAATTCCAGCACTGGATCCGATATTTACGATCCGTCCTTTATTCTCACGTAACAACGGCAATAATGCCCTGGTAACCAGAAACACACCCATTACATTCACCTCATACATTTTACGTACCGTATCAACAGGAATTGCTTCGATCACTCCCGTCATTCCAATCCCTGCATTATTTACCAATCCAAATAGCGGATATTCAGATTCACCATCAATAAGAGCTGCTGCTTGTTTTATGGAATCCTCCCGGGTTACATCAAGAATGACAGGTTGAATTATTCCATGATCTTCCTTGACCAGTTTATCTCCATCTTCGGGTTTTCTGATCCCTGCAAATACTTTGAATCCCAGTTTGGCAAGATGAAGGGCACAGGCCCTTCCTATCCCAGTTGATGTTCCAGTTATTAAAACTGATTTCTTTTCCATGGCTGAAAAAATGTAAGATTATAACTAATAGATAATAAGTTACAACCTTAGGCTATCAAAGGCAATTTGATGGATAATTTGGGTGTTTGAATATTCGATTAATTGATCAGCATTGCCCCTGGCCTCTAAAAGCGAAACCTGCCCCACAATCAAAAATCAAGAATCACAAGTCAAGAATCAAAAATCTCTGTCTTCCTTTGTGCTCCCTTTGTAGGCCTATGTGCAATATTTAATGGCAACTAATTATCAATATGTGAAGCATCTCCTTTATTCTCAATTAACCTGATCTCTTCAATAACATTTTCAAAACATACCAGCACTTTTCTAAACTTCTCCTGATTATTAACCTTATTGGAAAGTGAATTTGCCCGATCATATAGATCACTCATGACAGATTTATACGCCATCAACGACTCAGTAGGCATTTTCTCCAGGTATTCACTGGATGGTTCTAAGGCACCTCTTGATAACAATAATATGATTTGTCTGTCCTCTCTGGTGTTGTTAAAAAATGCATCTTCTGCTTCAGACAGGATTTCAACAAACTCCTGCATAGCGGCATCATCTGCTGGTTGGTATAAAAATGACAATGTGCTTTTCAGGACATTCTCATAGGGCATAGCAGGATTACTTAATAAATTTGCAATCACTTCAACAGTAATTTCATCACCAGGATTACTGCGTGATCTATAATACACCTCACAGGCTCTTCCGCCATCCTGATATAGTTCCTGCAGATTCCGGCATGCACGCTTTGCGGTTGGCACAAAATAATGATCCCGCCGCATGGCATGGATGGGTTCCACATTGGGTGTGCCGATATTTCCAAACTTACATGGAAATATGGCCTGGATGAATTTTTTCCGATAGTCTCTCCCCCGTTTCAGTACTGTCTCCCCCACGTCGTTGAGGTAATCCAGGTTTCGGGTCATCTTAACGATCGATTCAAGATCCCCCGGATCTCCGAAGTTCATACCCCATCCACTAATCCCGATTATATAATCTTTATCTTTTGACCTGATATGGTTAATAACTTGCTGGTTCAGGATCGCATGATATTCCATCGTTGAAAGTTCACCAAACGCACCACAGGTACATCTTCCCTGATCAGCGCTTTGCGTGGAAAAACCATCGAAATCGTATCCATCCATTATGTAATCTATCACTTTTTTCTGCCATTCCATGGCTTCGGGATTTGCAAGATCCATGGTTCTTTCATTGCAGGGACACCTTAAATCCGGATATGCATCCATGATCTTATCAAATCCCCAACTGTATATTCCAAGTCCACAGATCACTTTGATCCCCTTCTCGTGAGCCATATCAATAACCTCTCGTACAATTTCCTCCCGCTCCATATCAATTGTGTTTTTAATCACCGGTTCCCAGGCTGAGTTGGTAAACAATCCCCAGATGGTGATTTCAGTCATCCTGCTACGTTCAAAAAACGCAAGGGTTTCTTCGTAATCCGCCATCAAGGCGGAGTCTATTTCAATGGATGGCCAGTGATATCCTATGCGGGCAGTACGGCTCAGATCCATGAACCATCCCAAGTATCCTCTATGGGTAAATTCATCTTTTGGTTTTTCCCGACATGAAATCGAAATTCCCAGCAGGGCAATGAATAAAAGAAAATAAATGTGTCTCCTCATTTGGAATCGAAAATATATTATTGATTATTTTGACAAGTTATCACAGTGAATTTTAAAAGGCAACCATATTGATGGTATGTATATCATCCGGGAATTTGAATATTACAGAATATGGTTTTTCCATTTTATAATATATGAAACCACAAAAATCATATATCAAAAATGACATATCCCTCTTCAGATTTGCCCCGACCGAATGCGGGTGCGGTATCCAGGTAATTCAGCCCTTTCTCAATGGCATATTCAACATGTTTGTAAGAATTGCTTCGAACAGTATCTCCACCATTAACTACCTCAGATATCATAAATCCAGTACGACCAAGTTGCCGGTAAACCATATCCGGCTCCCTGTTGCGCCATTCGATTTCTTTTTCGTCTTTACAATACTTGATTTTTTACACGATGAATTAATTACCGCTGGAAGTGAAATTGAAGCCAGCGATCCAATACGGATAAACTGCCTGCGAGATATACCTTTGGTTTCAGAATTGGTACTCATGATCTACATTAAGAAAAACAGCCACCAATATAATGAATTTTCAATTCAGGGATGCCATCTTTTTAAAAGATGGCATCCCTATAACCAAAAGCCAAAGGATTCGTATGTAAGACTGTATATTTTTAATTGTTAACGATTTTTTCATGAAACGAAGAGAATTCCTGCAAACCACCGCTGGTGTGGTATTGATTTCATACGGTTGTAGTGGATGTTCAGCTTTTTCAGGAGTATCCGATATGGACGAACTCTCCCAGGACTTGATGCTTCTAAACAATGGAGAAGTGAAAATTCTGTTAGATGATGTACCAAAGCTGAAGGAGAAAGGATACGGTATGAAATTCAAGGTTTCCGGTCCTGATAAAGAAATTAAATTAGTCCTCGTACATGCAAATGACGACCAGTTTTATGCATTAGAGAACAAATGCACACATGGAGGACGGGAACTGGAATATAAAACTGACGATGAAATTATGCGATGTACTAGTTTCGGCCATTCCAAATTCGAACTGGATGGAGATAAAGTGAAAGGACCAGCAGACGGTGATGTATTGACTTTCCCGGTGAGTTTGTATCAGAATGAAATGGTTATAACTATTGCATAGTGGACTGGAAGTTGATTAAAAGATTATTCGATTATCTGATAATTCGATAATTCGAAGGTTTCATCAAAAAATCACGAATCAGAAATCAGTATTCAACCCTAAAGTTTATCTTATATGCTTCAGGACAAGATACAATAATCTTGATGTGCACAATATCACTTACTCAGCTAATGCATATCCCCCGGTTGCTCCCCATGCTTCAAATAGACTATATCTCATATTTGGGCCTCCAGCAACTGTCATGATTTGACCATCCGGCCTATAGACAATATAAGAATCAGGGTCAGAATTATCCTTGTTGCTCTCAGCTATTTTTGTAATCTCTCCATTTCTATTGATAAAGGCAGATCTGGATTTCTTATCAATAATTATCTGATAACTATCTTCATCGTTGGGAACAACTTTATTGAATACCAGTTGCCTCTTGTTCTCAGTCATTTCGTATACATCATCTCCCGATTTGACATAATGTTTCCCGTCTTCACCTATGTATGATACAGGATTATCTCCGCTCCAGAATTCGATCAGATTAAGGATGATTATATCAACTATCGCAGATACTTCATATACTGGAATAATAACAAAAGCCAGAAAAACGAGTTCGTTCACCCATTTATCCCCCACATTCATATTAAAATCATAAACTTTTTTAGTCAGGCCAAACGAACCAATACAACCCGAATAGGATAGGGTTCCAAATAAGAGGGTAACACTGAGGATAATAGCAGTAATTTTTTTCATAGGATTAATTATTTAAATGGATAAAAATTTCATTTACTTGTTTTTTACTAATCACTCGTTCCCGTCCTCAAATAAGGATGCCACTCATCATGTGCATAACCTGAATAGTCACGTAGGAATAATACATAGGAAGGTTTAAATGGACGATTGCTGATTTCCAGGCCGGCTTCTTCAGGCAGATAATCCCCCTTACGGGTATTACATCTTTTGCATGCTGTGATGAGGTTAGACCATGTAGATTTACCTCCTTTGGCTTTTGGTACAACGTGATCCAGCGTTAAATCATCGGTGTCGCCACAATATTGACACTTGAAGTTATCACGTTTGAAAATATTTTGACGTGATAGGACTACCCCTTTATAAGGAACGTTGGCATATCGTTTGAGTCGGATAACTGAAGGCATAGGGAAGCTGCGATTAACCGTTCGAAGCAACTGATCCGGTGATTCCGTAATTAAATCAGCTTTCTCAAGGTAAACCAATAGAAAAGCCCGTTGTATCGTACAAATTGATACCGGGCTGTTGTCCTGGTTAAGCACCAAAGCCCTTCTGCCTATCATCTTAAAATACGTCGTATCCCAGTCAGGATATGTGTATGTTTATTAAAATCTTTCCTAAAGATACCTTTTTCATCCAAATTATCAATCCTCACTTGTCCATAAGCATGTATAATTTTCTCCGTGTCAATAATTATACCGACATGTGCAATCTGGTCCTGCTGATTTTTGAAAAAAGCCAGATCACCAGGTAGTGCATCCGCTAGATTTTTGATTACAATACCTTGATTAAATTGTTCACTTGCATCACGGAAGATCGGATAACCGCATAATTTAAATACCATTTGAGTGAAACCAGAACAGTCAATTCCAAAAGGAGTTTTACCACCCCATAAGTAGGGTGTGTCCAGATAACTTAATGCTGTTTGTTTAAGGAAATCAATACCCCTTTTATCTCCGAGACTTTTTGATTTTCCAAAATAATTGAAAATTTCACTACCCTTAAACAGTTCATTATCAGATATGGGAAGGATACTGCCTGCAACCAGCAACAACGTTTTTCCACTACATCTGGCTTCGCTTACTTTATCGACTGTGATTTTCAGGTTTTTCTTATTGATCTCATCAAAATATTCATTGGAGATTGGTGTGTGTTGTTTATTATCAATCCATCCCATATAGTTATCAATGTATATGTTGATTTTTAGCCATTTTTCATTTTCATGAGTTTCCATGATCGAGTAATGATCCCCGAATAATAGTTGCGTTACAATCTCAGATTGATCCTCTGGATCGCGCCGAACCGGAACCACACTTAGTCTGCATACACCTTTTAGAAGCTTGTCCATGCTTATAATTTCATTCTGGCAAGGTCTCTTTTCATATCTTTTGTTTTAATATCTTCACGCTTATCATAAATTTTCTTACCCTGCGCCAAGGCTATCTCCAGTTTCGCCAATCCTTTCTCACTTATGAAAATCCGTGTCGGTATTATCGTTAATCCTTTTTCTGTGCTTTTTTTCCAGAGTTTTTTTAATTCTTTTTTATTCAATAGAAGTTTCCTGTCACGTTTAGGTTCATGATTATAATGTGTCCCCAAAGAATAAGGTGATATATGCATGGCTTTCACCAGCAATTCTTCATGCATAAAAGTACAATATGCATCTCGCAAATTCACTTTCCCCAACCTGATAGATTTAATCTCTGTACCCTGCAGGATGATTCCTGCAATGAATTTCTCAAGAAGGTGATATTCAAAAGAAGCTTTTTTGTTTTTTATGCTAATCTGTTTTGAAAAATTCAATTTCTCCGATGCCATGCCCCGTTATTAAAATATTTAC